>JAZNXI010000041.1:0-13701 GCA_045593825.1 Lachnospiraceae bacterium | reverse complement strand
AATAAGGCAGTTGATTCCCTTTTTGACTTCGTCAATGGTCTTGCGGCCTTTGTAATCCGTGACTTTTTTGCCGCCGTGCAGTAGATTATCGATGGTAGTATCAAGAACTTCCGCAAGGGTAACGAAGGTGGCAATGTCCGGAAGTGTTTCGCCCCGTTCCCATTTGGAAACAGCCTGGAAGGATACTCCCACAAGTTCGCCCAGTTGGTTTTGGGTATAGCCCTTGGATTTTCGGAGGGATTGTATCTGATAACCGATAGCAGGTAAATCTAGTGCCATAAAATTGTACTCCTTTATATTGTAAGTTATTGTTGAATCGATTCTGGATTTATCATAACGGAAAAGTGGAGAAGTTACAATAACCGGGTATTTGAAATAGGAGAAAAGAAATTCTAATAGGAGTAGAAAATGAAAGATATAAAATTAAAGGAAATAAAAACAGAAACAGAATTACAAAAGGTTCTTGAGTTTTGCTATTCCATTCTAGGAAATAACAATCAGGAATTGTACGGTTATGAGGCTTGGAAAAAGCGCTTAGAAGAGGGTACTAGCCCTCTGGTGTATGCCGAAATAGATAATATAGTGATATCTGCTGTTTTAGGACGCGCAGAAAATCAGGACAGTATGGTAATTGGATTTGTGGCTTGTCACGAAGATTATCGTAGACAGGGAATTACAAAGCAACTGATGCAATATTTTGAGGATCTGGCCAAGAAAAAGGGGTATAAGTATATTACACTTGGTTCCGAAGCGGATGCATTTTACGAGAAGTGTGGATACCATGTTATTTTCCAGGTTCATGACCAGAATATTTATCAGAAACAGCTAGGGGAGAGTTGATAATAGAGGATATGGGAGGAATAAGAAAATGAACAACATTACGATAAAACCATTGACCTCAGAATTAAACGCAGACTATCTTGACTTTTTTGATAACCGTGCATTCACAGATAATAATCCAAACGGCCCATGTTATTGTACTTCCCCGAATCAGACGGAAGAAAATATAAAACAAATGGTCAGTGAGTTCAAAGAGTTTGGAGTAAAAGAAACGGTCCGCAAGTATGCGGTAGAACTGTTAAATAAGAACAAAATCCAAGGTTATTTGGCTTATGATGGAGATTTATCCATTGGGTGGTGCAACGCTGCTGATATGGAAAGCTATGCGGGATTTGTTCCGGCATTTGCTAGAGAAAATGTCTGCGGAAAAACAATGTCCATTGTTTGTTTTGAAATCGCCCCGGAATATCGCGGGAAAGGAATTGCATCAGCATTTATTGAAAGAGTCTGCAGTGATGCAAAAGCGAAAGGCTATGCAGCAGTAGAAGGGTATGCCAAAATTTCTGACAATCGTAATGAGTTTGATTACCAAGGCCCGGTTCGGCTTTTTGAAAAAGCCGGATTTATGGAAGCAGCAAGGAAAGACGGGCAAGTAATTATGAGGAAAATGTTATGATTGAAAAAGAGTTGACAACCGTATACTTCGTGCGCCATGCGCAGCCAAATTATGAAAATCACGATGATATGTTGCGGGAACTGACCGCCAAGGGTCTGGAGGATAGAAAGCTGGTAACAAAGTTTCTCGCAGATAAAAATGTGGATGTGGTTTTATCCAGTCCTTTCCACCGCTCCATTGATACGGTCCGTCATTTCGCGGATTCCAAAGGTTTAGAAATCGGAATTATTGATGATTTCCGCGAACGCTGTATTGACAGCGTATGGATTGAGGATTTCAACGGTTTTTGTAAAAAGCAATGGGAAGACTTTACTTACAAACTGTCTGACGGAGAGAGTCTTTCAGAGGTGCAGGAAAGAAATATTTCGGCATTGAATCAGGTGCTTAAAGACTATGCAGGAAAAACTATCGTTGTGGGAAGTCATGGAACGGCGCTGAGTACCATTGTAAATTACTATGATAACAGCTTTAGACATGCAGAGTTTGAAAAGATTCGTGGGCTGATGCCATGGGTGGTGGAGTTTTCTTTTGATGGACAGACGTGTGTTGGGATTAAACAGTATAATTTGTTTGAAATGTATGCATAGGATACGTTTTTACAATAGGTGGAGAAAAGTATGATTTTTAACTCAAAAAATCAAGCAGAGATTCTGACAAAAGTTTATAATTTACGAAAGGCTCATCAAGATGGTCTCCTTGGCGGCGAGAAAATGCCGGAGGATGAAAATCCACATTTGGACAAGGAATCCAAGGAAAACTATATGTATTTCACCCTTCCGATGGCGCTGAACTACCAGCGGAATTCCTATGTATTGTGGGAGTGTGCCAACCGTATGTATGCGGATGAAACGGCAAGAAGTGTATTTGATTCCAAAGCAGTATGTAATATGGATGAAGAAATCCTGCGTGATTATCTTGTAAAATACAAGGTTGCTCTGCAGTCGAACAAGCAGCCCGTCATTTGGAAAACCTTGTGTGAAACCATAGAAAATACGCTGGATGGCGATATCCGCAACTTGTTTCTTTACAATGATTTTTCAGTAAAGAAAGTGAAAGACTACATACAGTCTCACAAAAAGGAGTTTCCGTATCTTGGAGGTAATAAAATCTGCAACTATTGGTTGTATGTGCTGGAGCAGTACACGGATGTCAAGTTTGTGGACCGGGAAAACATTACGGTGGCACCGGATACTCATGTGGTACAGGCAAGTACAAGGCTTGGCGTAATCTCTGAAGAAGAGGCAGGATATTCCAACGTACAGGGGCTTTTGGCAAGCCGTTGGGCGGAACTTTTGCATGGTACAGAGTTGGTACCAATAGACGTGCACACACCGATGTGGCTGTGGAGTAGAGGAAAATTTGAGGTGGAGATTTAAGGAGGATGTAACCATGCTGAAACTAAGACCATATAAGCCCTGCGATGCGGAAACAATTGTAAGCTGGTGCAAGGACGAAGCAAGCTTCCGACGCTGGACCTCGGACCGCTACGATTCTTTTCCGATTACCGCAGAGGATATGAATAAAAAGTATATCGACAATAACGGCGACTGTCCGGATTTGGATAATTTCTATCCGATGACTGCTTTTGACGAAACCGGCATCGTGGGAAGTTTGATTTTACGTTACAACAATGCAGAAAGAACCGTTGTGCGCCTCGGTTTTATCATCGTGGATGATACAAAACGTGGCAAGGGTTACGGCAAGAAAATGGTACAGCTGGCAACCAAATATGCTTTCGAATTTTTAGGTGCTGAGAAGGCAACCTTGGGGGTGTTTGACAATAATCCATCGGCGTATCATTGTTACAAGACGGCAGGATTCAAAGAAACAGGAGAAAATTTCAACATTCCGCTGTTTGGAGAGATGTGGACGGTTGTTGAACTTAAAATGGAGAGAGAAGAGTATGAAGCGTTTATTCACCGTTGATTTACAAGATTATAATCCGGAATGGCCTCATTCCACCCGTCCTTCCGCCCGGGCGATAATTTTCAAGGACGGAAAACTGGCTCTGGTACATAACGGAAAGTTCGATTATTATATGTTTCCGGGCGGAGGAATCGAAGAAGGAGAAAGCCACGAGGAAGCTCTGATTCGTGAGGTAAAGGAAGAATCAGGGTTGGTGGTAATTCCGAAAAGTATCAAAGAATATGGTTCTGCCCTGCGGTTAAGTAAGAGCAGTCATTTTGAGAACACCATATTTGAGCAGGAAAATTTTTATTATTTTTGCGAGGCAAAAGAAGAAATTGATGCAACGGAATTTGATGTACATGAAATAGAAGAGCAGTATTCTTTGGTTTTTGTTTCTTTGGAGGAAGCTATCCGAAAAAACCGGCAGGATGACCACGGCGAAGAAAACGGCGGTGTCTGGATTGAACGGGAAACAAGGGTAATGGAGCTGTTATTGGAGGGAAAAATATGAGTAAACGTTTGGAAATAGTAAGTTCCTTTTACAACGAAATAGATGAGGATACGCGTCTTAACAGAAACCGGCATGGTCAGATGGAGTATATTACTACCATGCATTATATCAATAAGTATGCCAAAGAAGGCGCAAAAATCCTGGAAATCGGTGCCGGAACCGGACGGTATTCCATTACATTGGCAAAGGCAGGATATGATGTAACTGCTGTGGAGCTGGTGGAGCATAACCTGGAGGTGTTAAAGAAAAACAGCGAGGGAATGGATAATATTCAATCCTATCAGGGAGATGCCCTGGACCTTTCCCGTTTTGCGGATAATTCCTTTGATGTGACGTTGTTGTTTGGTCCGTTGTATCATCTGTATGAGCCACAGGATGTGCAGAAATCCATTGACGAAGCAATCCGCGTGACAAAGCCGGGTGGTGTGATTCTGGCGGCATTTCTTTCGGTTTATGCCATCCTGTTTGACAACTATTTACAAGGCAATTTACTGGCAGGTATCGAGGAAAACTTCACGGAAGATTATAAAATCAGACACTTTGAGGAGCAGTTGTTTACCGGGTATGATATTGCAGAATTTGAAGAATTGTTTGCGGACAAGCCGGTGCAGCATCTGAACACCGTTGCAGTAAACGGCATATTGGAACTGGCAGAAGGTCGCAGTGATTTTGCCATGTCCGATGAGGAAATGGATGCTTTCGCAAAGCTTTGGCTGGCAATTTGCGAGAAGCGGGAGATGCTTGGAACTTCCGGGCATTTGCTGTACATTTGCAAGAAAAAGTAACTATGATAAAATGATTTGTAATTCAATAAGCAAATCTGATGGGAGAAAACAGGAGAAAATTATGAACAAAATTTTATGCTCCACAGGAGCTTTTACCGGCCGTTCCAACGGCTACAATTACCGGTTGCTGGAACCATTGTCCAAGGTATTGGCCTGCGATGGTTTTGAGCTGATGGTGGACGACGAATGGTATCCGGAAATTGAGGAAGTAAAACAGTATATTAAGAATTTGAACCTTTATATTCCGGTGGTGCATTGCGCCAAGGATATTGGTGAACTGATCAGCAAGGGCGGCGAAGAAGAATTGGCAGCAGCATACCGAATGTTTGAAACGGATTGTGACGTGGCAAGGTATCTGGGCGCAGAAAAACTGGTGCTGCACTTATGGGGCGGGCGTACCTCCGATTCCAATTTTCAGAGCAACATCCGTGCCTATCAATATTTGAATGAAGTTGCAAAAAGTCATGGTCTTGTCTTAATGGTGGAAAATATTGTCTGCAACGTGGAAAATCCGATGAAGCATCTGTGCGAGCTTCGGGAAATTTACCCGGATATCAAGTATGTATTTGACACTAAAATGGCGGCGTTCCATGAGCAGATGGACTTACTTTATGAGGATGAATACGACTGGCTCTGGAAAGAAAACCACATTCTTCACTACCATGTGAACGATTATGGCGGCGGCTACATGGACTGGGCGAACTTGCGGACGCTTCCGATTGGCAAAGGACATGTGGATTTTGAGCAGCTCTTTGCTTTTATCAAGAAGAGCGGATATCAGGGTGATTTTACCGTGGAAGCAACAGCCTTTGACAGTACAGGTGCGGTGGATGTGGAAATGCTGAATGAGCAGTTTCAGAGAATTCGAGAATTGATGCGGTAGTGAAAAATAGTGAAAATTAGTGAAAGAATAATGGATTTTTGCAGGAGGAGGCAGTGTATGGAGGACATGCGAAAAGACATAGCAAAATTGATAGGAATAGATTTATCTAAAATGACACAGGCACGTAATACCTCTGTGGAGTATACCGTCCTTTCCTCCACTAAAGAGGACGGTTACACTCGTCAGTACATAAAATATGTGTCCGGTTCTGAAACAGTCCCTGCATACCTTTTAGTCCCGGATAAACAGGGCAGCAATCCTGCAGTTTTGATTAATCATCAGCACAACCGGGAGCATCATCTTGGAAAGAGCGAAGTTTGTGGTTTGGCAGGCAATCCATTGCAGGCTTTTGGTCCGGCTTTGGCAAAGAAAGGCTTTGTAGTGCTGGCATCGGACGCCATTTGCTTTGAAGAACGCCGTGAGGATTCGACTGTGGAAGGCTTTGATTTCTGGCAGCATTTTCATGAGGCGAGCTATCGCATCGTTAAAGGTGATTATCTGATGAAGCAGGTACTTACCGATGCCATGAACGGAATTACATTATTAGAGAATCTTCCTTACGTAGATGAGCAGCGTATCGGCACATTGGGGCATTCCATGGGCGGAAACACGGTATTGTTTCTTGCGGCACTGGATGAGAGGCTTTCCTTTGCCTGTGCCAGTGGAAGCGCTTGTACCTATGAACATCGAATGGCAAATGGTGTAGGCATCGAAATGGCAAGTGTGATTCCGGGATTTCATGGACCGTATGATATTGATGATTTAGTTTCTTTAACAGCACCAAGGAAGTTATTACTGGTGTCTGCTGAGGAAGACAAGTATTCCATGGATGCATCTGTAATTGTTGAAAAAGCAAGCAAGGCTTATGGAGAATATGGAGCAGAACAAAATCTGCATCACAAGCGGTATCCGGGGGGACATGCATTGACGCAGGAACGGTTTGATTTTATTATGGAGTGGTTGGAAAAGAACGCATAGGTAAAAAGAGAGGGGTTACAATCTATGAAAAACATCATCACAATTCAGCATACTCAATCCATTCACCACACCAATGGAATGGTTGGTTCCTGGACTGACTGGGATTTATCGGAGCTGGGCATAGAGCAGGCAAATAAAATTGGAGAAAGATTGGCGAAACAGCTGGAGGGCAAGCAGTATGTGATGTATGCCTCCGACTTACTTCGTGCAAAGCATACAGGTGAAATTGTGGCAGGGTATCTTGGTATTACGCCAATGATCCGGCAGGAGCTTAGAGAGCGTAACCTTGGCAGGTGTTGCGGCAAATCCGTGCAGTGGCTTCGTGAGAACCTGGAAATGCAGGAGAAAACCATAGATGACCGTCTGTTTTCCGATGCAGAAAGCCGTAGAGACGAGTGGAACCGTTTAAAACCGATGTTTGACGAGATTATGGCAAGCGAGGCTGAGAATATCATCATTGTTTCCCATGGGGACTTGCTTAGTGTATTTAATGCTATGTTTTTAGGGCTCCCGGTGGAATCCCTGAACGAGTTTGAACTGTTCGGCATGGCGGGCGGTGTTTCTTTCATGTTTGAAAACAATGAGGGAAAACGGTTCGTGAAGCGGATGGGAGATTTGTCGTTTATCGCGTAGGAATGATTAATAAAAAAAGACTTTGTCTTACTCGACCCTTCCCGTGGGAAAGAATTAAAAGAGAGACAAAATCCTTAATTAGATTATAAAGGAGTGTTTGTTCTTTTGTCAAGCTGTTATTGAATCTTTGATTAAAATAGTGTATAATATTATCTAGAACTCCTGACACAAAGAATCCTCTGCGTGAAAGGTGACGACAAATAAGAAAAATATCATTTACATACCATACGTATGTCTTTTTCGTCGTACCTTTTTCGCAAGAAAATGGTACGACTTTTTATTTTGTCAGGAAATCCCCAAAGAAAGGAGCCCCTATGGAAACACGGGTAGCAGTTATGAGCATCATTGTGGAGCAGGCAGACTCGGTGGAAACACTGAACAGCATCCTCCACGAATACAGTATGTATATCATCGGGCGTATGGGCATCCCGTACCGCCAGAAAAATATCAGCATTATCAGCATTGCCATTGATGCGCCGCAGGATAAGATTTCGACACTGGCAGGAAGAATCGGCAAACTGCCGGGCATCAGTGTGAAAACGGCGTTTTCCAGCGTAATCAGCTAGAGGTAAGTGTAAGTTATGAAGATGGAATTAGTGGCATTAATCGATAGACTGGTAACAGAGCATAAACTGTCCAAAGAAGAATATATTGCATTACTTACCGGTTGTGGTTTCGAAGAAGCCGCCTATTTGGCAGAAAAAGCCCGGGCAGAAAAGGAAAAGCACTACGGCAACAACGTATTTATCCGCGGACTCATTGAAGTCAGCAACATCTGCAAAAACGATTGTTATTACTGCGGTATCCGGCGGAGCAACCAAAACTGTGAGAGGTATCGCCTGACAGAGGAAGATATTTTGGAGTGCTGCCGGGAAGGGTATGAGCTTGGTTTCCGCACCTTTGTACTACAAGGTGGGGAGGACGGTTATTTTACGGATGAGCGTTTGGTAGAGCTGCTACATAATATCAAGACAAACCATCCGGACTGCGCAGTTACCTTATCCCTAGGAGAACGCAGTAAAACGAGCTATAAGGCCCTGAAAGAGGCAGGGGCGGACCGATACCTGCTTCGTCATGAAACGGCCAATGAGGGGCATTATACGAAGCTACATCCGGCAGACCTGTCCTGGAAATACCGTATGGAATGTTTGCAATGGCTTAGAGAGTGCGGTTATCAGGTGGGCGCCGGATTTATGGTAGGTTCACCTTACCAGACGGTGGAAATGCTGGCGGAGGAACTTAAATTCATTGAAGAATTTAAGCCGGAAATGTGCGGCATTGGTCCGTTTATTCCGCATAAAGACACTTGCTTTAAGGACGAACCGGCAGGCTCCGTGGAGACGACATTACTGCTTCTTAGCATGATTCGCCTGATTCATCCGAAGGTGCTTTTGCCTGCCACCACAGCACTTGGCACCATGGCAGAGAATGGCAGGGAGCGTGGTATTCTTGCGGGAGCAAACGTAGTGATGCCGAATTTGTCACCGGCGTCGGTGCGGAAAAAGTATATGCTGTACGACAACAAGCTCTCCGACGGGGCGGAGTCGGCACAGGCAAAAAATGAATTAGAAAAACGTATGGCGTCCATTGGGTGCACCGTGGTGGTGGACCGGGGCGACGCAGTAAAATAGAAAGGAGAAAAGAACATGATACCATATAATCCAAAATCCATGAAGGCGGAGGAATTTATCAACGACGCCGAAATTAAAGCAACCTTAGAGTATGCAGAGGCAAACAAAAGGAACGTAGAACTGATTGACGAAATTTTAGAGAAGGCACGTCCGAGAAAGACCGAGGATGGCTGGAACTGTGCCGGACTTTCCCACAGAGAAGCTTCCGTGCTTCTGGCCTGTGACCTGCCGGACAAAATTGAAAAGATTTATGAAATCGCCGCAGAAATCAAGAAGGCATTTTACGGCAACCGTATCGTAATTTTTGCCCCTTTGTATCTTTCCAACTACTGTGTCAACGGTTGCGTTTACTGCCCGTATCACATGAAGAATAAGACCATTCCGCGTAAGAAGCTGACCCAGGAAGAAGTGCGCAACGAGGTAATCGCCCTGCAGGATATGGGCCATAAGCGTTTAGCTATTGAGGCGGGCGAAGATCCGGTACATAACCCGATTGAGTACATTTTAGAGTGCATCGACACTATTTACAGCGTTCACCACAAAAATGGTGACATCCGCCGTGTTAACGTAAATATTGCGGCCACCACCGTGGAGAATTATCGCAAGTTAAAAGATGCGGGCATCGGTACCTACATCTTGTTCCAGGAAACCTACCACAAGGAGAGCTACGAAAAGCTGCATCCAACCGGACCTAAGAGCAACTACGCTTACCACACCGAGGCTCATGACCGTGCTATGGAGGGCGGTATTGACGACGTTGGTCTTGGCGTACTGTTCGGCTTGGAGCTTTACAAATATGAGTTTGCGGGTCTTATGATGCACGCGGAGCACTTAGAGGCTGTGTTTGGCGTTGGCCCGCATACCATCAGTGTGCCTCGTTTAAAGAAGGCAGACGACATCAATCCGGATGATTTCGACAATGGCATTGATGATGAAACCTTTGCAAAGATTACTGCCTGCATCCGTCTGGCAGTGCCATATACCGGAATCATCATTTCTACCCGTGAAACCGAGGAAGTGCGTGGTAAGCTGTTAAAGCTTGGCGTATCCCAGGTGAGCGGCGGTTCCAGAACCTCCGTTGGCGGTTATGCAGGCTACTCTGCGGAAGAGCGTCCGCATGACACCGAGCAGTTTGACGTTTCCGACCAGCGTTCTTTGGATGAAGTTGTCCGCTGGCTGATGGAGAACGGTCATATTCCGTCCTTCTGTACTGCATGCTATCGTCTGGGACGTACCGGCGACCGTTTCATGAGCCTGTGTAAGAGCGGCCAGATTGGTAACTGCTGTCATCCGAATGCCCTTATGACATTAACCGAGTACCTGGTAGACTACGCAAGTGAGGAAACCAAGGAAATCGGCCATAAGATGGTGCAGGAGGAACTTGCCAACATTCCGAGAGAAAAGAACCGTCAGATTGCGGCGGAGCACATTGAGGAGATTAAGAATTCCAACAGAAGAGATTTCAGATTTTAAGGAGTGCTTATGAGTTTGAACCAAACGGTATCTGCCGAGCGGGTGCATATCAGCTTTTTCGGCAGAAGAAATGCGGGTAAATCGAGCCTGGTGAATGCGGTTACCGGGCAGAACCTGGCGGTGGTGTCCGATGTAAAGGGAACCACCACCGACCCGGTGAAAAAGTCCATGGAATTACTTCCTATCGGACCGGTGGTGATTATTGATACCCCCGGCTTTGACGATGAAGGCGCCCTTGGCGAGCTTCGCGTGCAGAAAACAAGAGAAATCCTTGCCAAAACCGATGTGGCAGTGCTGGTACTGGATGCCACGGAGGAACCGGGGACACAGGAGCAGGAATTTCTTGCGTTGCTTCAAGAGAAGAAATTGCCTTTTGTGGTAGTGAAGAATAAGGTGGATTTGGTGGATGTTCCTGAAAAATCCGGCAAATCTGCGGATGGCAAAGATAATGCGGAGCAGAGCGCCTACCCGGAAATTTACGTCAGCGCTACCCAAAATATCAATATTACAGAATTAAAGAACCTGCTTGGTACCCTTGCCAAGTCCAAAGAAAACAATAAAAAAATCGTTGCAGATTTATTGGAACCGGGTGACGTGGTAATTCTCGTTACCCCGATTGATGAATCTGCCCCAAAAGGACGTCTGATTTTACCACAGCAGCAGACTATCCGTGACATTATTGATGCGGGCTGTATGGCTTTTGTATGCCAGGATACGGAACTCCCGCAGACATTAGCTTCCTTGGCAAAGCCGCCAAAGATGGTGATTACCGATTCCCAGGCCTTTGGCAGGGTTTCGAAGATGGTGCCGGAAAACATTCCGCTTACCTCCTTTTCGATTTTGTTTGCCCGTTACAAGGGTGATTTGGCGACACAGGTAAAGGGTGCTGCCATGTTATCTAAATTGCAGGATGGCGACAAGATTCTGATTGCCGAAGGGTGTACCCATCATCGCCAGTGCGGAGATATCGGTACGGTAAAGCTGCCGAACTGGATTCAGAAGTTTTCGAATGCTAAGGTACAGATTGATTTTACCTCCGGTGGGGAATTTTCGGCAGATGTGTCCGAATATAAATTAATTGTGCACTGCGGCGGCTGCATGTTAAACGAAGCGGAGATGAAGCACAGAATTTCCCTTGCAAAAGAGGCGGATGTGCCGATGACCAATTACGGCGTGGCAATCGCCCATGTGAACGGTATTTTAAAGAGAAGCCTGGAACTGTTTCCGGAGGTTTTGAAACTTTTATAAGATAGTTTGCGTCTTATGAGTAGAAGAAAAGCGATGGATATGGAGAAATAAATGAAACAAAAACGGAATAGAAAGAAGACTTTTTTGATAGGCAGTGTTTTGCTGGCACTGGTACTATTGGTGCTGATTATCTGTGACTCACGGTTAAAAACAGTGTATTATTCCGTGGAATCCGATAAGCTTTCCGCTCCGGTGCGCATTGCCCTGTTAACCGATTTGCATTCCTGCAAATACGGCGAAAATCAGAAGAATCTGATTAAAGCAGTACAGGAGCAAAATCCGGACCTTGTGCTGCTTGGCGGTGATATCTTTGATGATAACGGTTCTTACGATGATGCGGAGCTTACGGTGCGTCAGTTGGCGGAGCAGTATCCTTGTTATTATGTCACCGGTAATCATGAGTACTGGGGCTATGATGTTGGAACTATTCTGGATATTGTGAAGAATTGCGGTGTGAACATTCTGGCAGGAGAGTGTGACACCATAACTATTAATGGACAGATGCTCAACATCTGCGGTGTGGATGACCCGGATGCGGAGGTTTATCTGGCAGAGGGCGAGCCTGTAGAACGGCAGCTGGAGCGTGCCGATGAAGCGGCGAAGGCAGCAGAAAAAGCAGTAGGAGAAGAAATCTTCACTGTGTTGTTAAGTCACCGTCCGGAATTATTTGAAACCTATCACAATTACGACTTTGACCTGGTACTTTCCGGTCACGCCCACGGCGGACAGTGGAGAATTCCGGGGCTGTTAAATGGGTTATATGCACCGCATCAGGGATTGTTTCCGAAGTATGCCGGAGGCAGATATGACTACGCTGGCGGAACTATGATAGTAAGCCGCGGCCTTGCCAGAGAGAGTACACCGGTGCCAAGAATTTTTAACCGGCCGGAGCTGGTGATTGTGGATATTTACGGAAATAAAGCGGAGAAAGTAACGGAAGCGCCGACACAAATTCCAACAGTGGTGCCAACGCAGGAGCCTACACTAACGCCGGTGCCAACAGCAGAACCTGAACCTACACCAACGGAAACTCCGAAGGTTCAAGAACCTCAGCATAATAAAAGTAAGCGAGATAACATCCCATTTGCAGACAATCAACTATACGCAGTTGCTTACCTTGGCTACATCACCATAGAGGATATGGACTATTATCTGGAAAACTATCTGGATGAAGAAAATGTTCCGCATTATTATTTCTCCGGGGATGAGTATTATCTTATTATTCCAAGGTATGAAGACATGGAGGTACGCCTGTACCGGAATGATATGGCAACTATGGGAAAAACCTTAGAGCAGGAATGTGAGATGGGTAAACCATTTATTGTCCAGTGTAATGTCAGTGATATTTTTCCGGATGTTACGGTTGAGTTAATTTATAACGGAGAAACCGTGGAATTCTCCCCATACATTTCTTTGAAGGACGGAAGTGTTCAGGTGGGAGAGAGGGGATTGCATATTAACAAGTTTATAGAGTAGAGGAAACGGAGGCAGATGATGAAATTTATCCAAAAACTTTACTTCGCAGGAAATGCTTTACAGGCAATTGAAAAATATAAAGAGGCGTTCGGTTGTACCGAAAAGAGTGTGGTTTTATATGAAGATGCAGTAAAGAATGGTTGGGCGGAACCAGACCCGCAGAGAGAAGGAACGGTGTATCATTCGGAAATCATGTTTGGTGATCAGGAAGTTCGAATGGCAGATATGTTGGATATTTCGCACCTTCAGTTAATACGTAAATTGGATTATGCGGTTGGATTTCGTACTGCAGACGAAGTAAAAAGAGCATTTGAAGTATTGAGCTGTGATGGAGAAGTTATTCAACCTTTGGAATGCCCACCGTATATGGTGATAATTGGTTCTGTGAGGGACTGCTTTGGAATTCAGTGGACTTTGATGTGTGACTTTAATTATTAAAAAAGAACAGATAGATAAATTTGAATTTGTGGGGCTGATATAACAGGGCGAATTCCAACTAATCATGGAATTTGCATATTTAGTTGGATATGATTTTTTCAAAAAACCAACTATTTTAGAAAGGTATATCAAAAATTGGCTTTCATTTTTTTTAAAGAACCAACTTCGCATGAGAAATCAGCAAAAAGTTGGATATGTCCTACCATGAACAAACCAATAGATATACATTATTCCTTAAACAGTTGGTCACAATACAACTCTCACGAACCAACATATCGAGA
>JAZNXI010000040.1:0-11814 GCA_045593825.1 Lachnospiraceae bacterium | reverse complement strand
TACGCCAACACCAACGGTAACGCCGGTGCCAACATCAACACCGACACCGCTGCCAACAGCGACCCCGGCACCGACAATTTCGCCATACACACCGCCGGTTTACATACCGACAGCAACTCCTATGCCTACGGCAACACCTGTGCCGACAGTAGCCCCACCACCGGCAGGTTATTACGACAAGGAAGTAGCCTGGACGGCACCGGAGGTTTATGAGGAAGAGGCAAAGCAGTACGACATTTTTATCGGTACATCTAAAAAGGATGCGTCCTTAGGCCGTACCGTGGAAAAGGGTACTTCGATTGACCTGAATTTCTATGGTGTAAAGAACTGGACAAAGGATGCATATACTTATAAGTGGACAACCTCAGATGAAAGTATAGCGACCGTAAATAAGAGCGGTGTGGTAACTATGCTTGATGCGGGTATTGCAATTATTAAGCTGGAGCTTATCAATAAAGCTACCGGTGAGGTAATGAATGTGGCCCCTATTGAAGTAGGTGTTCCTGCAGCGGATTATGATGTGTTTATCGGCACCTCCAAGAAGGATGCAGAGTTGCGCAGGACCTTGGAAATCGGTAAGAAGGTTGACTTAAACTTCTATGGTGTAAAGAACTGGAAGAAGGAAAATTACGAGTATGAATGGTATTCAACGGATGAAACCATCGCAACAGTTGATAAGACAGGTGTAGTAACCGCACACGCTGTGGGTAAGGCTGTTATTCGTCTTAAGCTTAAGGATTTAAGAACAGGAGAATATTTGACAGTAGCACCAGTGGTACTTGTTGTTCCGGAAGCTAAAGAAGTAAAAGAAACAGAATAAGTCATCTAAAATGCTGCCCGGCGTATGTGTCGGGCAGCATTTTTGTACTCTAATCAAATTTAAACAGTACATTCCTAATCGGCATCAGCGCTGTCATCAGCATTATACCAAGCACTCCGCAGGAAATAATTTCCCCGATGCCCACAGTAACAACCAGATACCAGTAAGCATCAGCCAGGCCGTAAGCGGTTTTCAGAACCCACGGCACAATAAACGCGTTTGCTAAAATCGGCGGAACGGCAACGAGGTATTTCATCCGGCTTACCTTTTTTGCAGTCTTGCCGATAAGCAAAGAGCCTACCGCCCCAATCAACGTTGCCAATGTGCCGAAAATCACATCCAAAATGGCGGCGCCGGATAATAAATTAAACAGCAGGCAGCCGATGGTAAGTCCGGGTATGGCAGCAGGGGTAAAGTAGGGAAGGATGGTAAGTGCCTCGGAGACACGTACCTGAATAGCACCGGAATCCAGCCCAAAGAGGCGGACGGCGAAGCTTAGGACTACGTAGAGTGCCGCAATCATGGCTGCGGTCACCAGTGACATGATGTTAGATTTCTTTTTCATATTAATTTCTCCTTTAGTTTTGTTTTACGAGTGGAAGGTCTCGAACACTCGGCTTGCAACTTACAGCGTAGTTGAGTATAACATCAGAATAATGAATTTTCAAGGGGTAAACTGTTGTATTTTATCGTTGAAAAGAGTATAATATCCTTAATTCTATTTAAATTAAATTCAGAATACTTTCTGAAATAGTTCAAGAGTCAGCAAGAGCGCTGAGATTACCCAACAAACACTTTACATACGTATTAACACGTGCTATAATAAAAAGGAGGATAGTGTTGTATGCCAATGACACCAAAAGAAATGGTGAAACTACTAAAGAAAAACGGTTTTAAGGTAGTTTCACAAAATGGCTCACACATTAAATTAAAAAATAGTTTGACAGGAAAGCAGACCATAGTACCATATCATGCCAAAGAATTAAAGTATGGTCTGGAGCAAGAAATTTTAAAGCAGGCAGGTCTTAAATAGAAAGGAGAACGTATGGGAAAATTATTTTATCCGGCAGTATTTCATGAAGCAGAAGAAGGCGGGTACTGGATTACATTTCCTGATTTTCCAGGATGTTTTTCCCAAGGGGAAACTATGGAGGAAGCATATGAAATGGCAATAGATGCATTGGGACTTTGTATTTCTGACATAGATAAAGGTAAAAATTCGCTTCCTGTTCCAACAACGCCTATAGATATTCCGTTGGAAAATAAAGAGGCAGTAGTTATCATAGAATTTGATATAGATGCCTATCGCAGAAAGCATAACTCTAAGGCAGTAAAGAAAACTCTGACGATACCGGAATGGCTAAATGAAGAAGCAATGGCGTTGGGAATAAACTTTTCACAAGTATTGCAAGAAGCATTGTTACAAAAGATTCCTCATTAAATAACGGAGTGTCAATTTATTAAACCGATTGTATAACCCCTCCCAACCATGGAAATAATATCCACAACAATATTTTTTTCCAAATGGAGGGACAAAATGGAGCAGTTCAAATTATCATTAAAGAAAATCAATTTTACAAAATGGAGACTTCTGTGGATATTAATTGCCGCGGCCTGGCTCTTTGTGTTTTTAAAGCTTCTGGTGGGAGCAATCTTTGAAAAAAACACAAGTCTGGTGGCGGCTTTTTCCGTGACAAATCCCCAGGAAATCAGTGCTTCTGTGGAGGTGACGGCCAAGTATCCGCTGGGGAATCTAAGTGACAAAAATAAGCTGCTGGTCTTAGAGGAGGTGGCAGATGCCATTGGTCTTACCATAGATGCAGAACCTAAAATGACAGCGTCGGAAACACGGCAGGAGTTTTCTTTTTTCAAGGATGCGCTGGCGGCAGATACCGAACTTAAGCTGATTACTCTTTATGGGGACAATGCAATGGATAATGCAGCTCCGGAGGAGAAAGAATCCGCTACCTCTTACCTCTATGCAAAAATATGCTTAAACAAGTCGTTAGATACTGTTTTGGCCTATAAAACCTTGTTGGAGGAAACCTTAAATGACCTTTCCTGCACCGAGATTTCCACTACGATTCAGTTGGTTGGGGATTATGCGGGATATCTGCCACTGGAACGTCGTAATGAAATCACGGAAGATATTCTGGAGGCTCTGGGGGCAGAGGTTGTGTATGAATACCGGGAGCATGATTTGTACACGGTATATGCGTATACCGCAGGTTTGGACAACTATATTACCGTGGACAATAAGAAAATAAATGTCCATATTGCCATGAGTCAGAACGAGGAGCATTACCGAACGGTTTTATACCTGGCATCCCCAATTTTGCCGGATACCTGGTAGAAAAAACAGTTGTAGTTTTTGGTAAAATGCGATACCATATATAGTGAGGTAATTTGTTTTGAAAGGACTACAATATACATGAAATATACAATCAGAATTTTGGTCCTGCTTGGCATCTTTATTGGCGCCATTTGGTTTTTTGGCAGCAATATGGACGAAGCCATGTTTGGATCGGTAAAAACAGCAGAAATGTCAGAAGCAGAGCTTCCTACCATAGAGTTGTACAGCGATGGTGTCACGGTAAATAAGCTGTACGGTTACACCTCCGCCATTGATACCTTTTCCGTCCGTGAAAATCTGGTGGCAGTGGAGTCGGAGCAGCTGGTGGAGCTTCTTATCGATGAAAACAAAACAGACGTGCGCAAGCTGCATTATGAGGTATTTGATGTAAGTTCACGGGAAGAAATTGCAGAAGGAACCATCAATGCATTTGACAAGGCAGAGGATAAGAAAAAGGCGCGCATTAAGGTAGAAAATAAAATGGAGTCCGGCAAGGAATATGCAGTGGAACTTATGCTGGTAGATTCTGAAAGCCGTCGTATTTATTACTATTTCCGTATGAAGTTTTACGAAAACAGTGAGTTTGCGGAGAAGGTGGAATTTATTCAAAATATTTCTGACTGGGCGTTGGAGAAAAACCATAATGCGGTAATCCCGTATCTGGAAAGTACCTACCGCGGAGAAGGTTCCACGTATGCCCATGTGGATATTAAAGACAGCTTTTACATGGTCTGCTGGGGCAATTTGGATGTTAAGCAGTTGACAAAGCCGGTGCTGACTGTTTCCGAAATTTATTCCAATATTGCGGTAGCTACTTTGGATTACATGGTGGAACTGGTTACCGACAGCGGAATCGAACAGTATTATGTGGAAGAAAAATTCCGTGTCATTGTATCCGGAACCTCCAAGCATTTGTTAAATTACGAGCGTACCATGGAGGCGGTATTTGATGAAAGTCTGGCCAGCTTATCGCAGAACCAGTTTAAGCTGGGCGTTACCAATGATACTGAGATGGAGCTGATGACCAATGCCGATGCCAGCCAGTTGGCTTTTGTCCGCAATAAAGAGCTGTGGCATTATAATATGGCGGAAAACACCTTGTCCAAGGTTTTCTCCTTCCGTAAAGACAATGAAGCGGAAGAAGGACTTTCCTATGACCAGTATGATGTTCGTGTTTTGAAGCTTTACGATGGTGGCGATATCAGTTTCATGGTGTATGGCTACATGGGCAAGGGAGAATACGAAGGAAAGACCGGTATTGTGCTATACCGTTATTTCCGTGGAGAAGAGCGCATTGAAGAGCAGCTGTATCTTCCTGTGGGTGAAAGCTACCAGAAAATTAAGGAAGAATTGGGCAGCTTCAGCTACATGAACGAGTATGATGTATTTTTCTTTATGGTGTATAACACCATGTATTCCTATAACCTGATTACCAAAGAATTAAAGGTCATTTCTGATAATGCAGTGCCGGAATCGGTGGCATTTTTCCATGACAGCGGTTATGTGGTATGGCAGGAAGAGGACTATGCGGAAGTGAAAATGCTCCGGCTGGAAAGCGGCGAACGAAAGACGCTTGCTGCAGAAGAGGGTGAGTTTGTCCGGATGCTCGGAAAAATTAATGAAAATATTATTTGCGGCTATGGTCTGCGTTCTGACTGCATGATTATGGGAGACGGTTCCCTGTTGTATCCTGCCTATGAGGTTAAAATTTTGAATGTAGGCCTGGAAGAAAAGAAGTCCTATCAAAAAGAAGGTTATTATGTAGCTGCAGCGGAAATCACCACCAATTCCATCCGTCTGCGCCGGGTAGAAAAAAATGCCCGGGGAAGTTATGAAGAGGCAGAGGATGATTACATTTTAAACAGTATGGACGCGAAAAAGAGTCCGGTAACGCTGGATAAGCGTATTACGGAAAAAATGCTTGTGGAATATTATATTGACCTTCCTTCTTCCTATGCCATGAAGGAAATTCCGGTGCAGGAAGCAGTACCGTATACCTTGATTTCTGAGGATACCACCGTGCGTGTCTCTGCTTTGGAGAATGAAGCGGAGGAATATATGGTGTATTCCTTTGGTTCCATTGTGTCTATTGGTAATTCCTGTGCTGATGCAGTGCAGTTGGCAGACCGGGCTGATGTGGTTGGTACGGTAATCAATGAAGCCGGAATTGTTATCTGGGAGCGTGGTGTCAAATACGCAGCATCTTCCTTGAAGGAGCTGGAAGGCCGGCCTGTTAAAAACAGTGAAATGACCAGCCGGCAGGAGGCAGTGCGTATGATGGCTGCTTATCTTGGCCGGGAGATTGAGGTTTCCGGTTTCGGAGAGAACCACAGCGTCAAAGAATTTTTGGAAAAAACAACCGGTCAACGGATGCTGTCTCTTACCGGTGCCACATTAGATGAAGTATTGTATTTTGTGTTCCGCGGGGCACCGGTGTATGCCATGAAGGACCGAACCGAAGCCGTGGTAATTACAGGATATAGCGCAAGCAGCGTAACGGTATATGAACCGTCCACCGGCAGATATAAGAATTATTCTCTGCGGGAGGCGGAAAAGATGTTTGAAGATGCAGGTAATATCTTTGTAAGTTATATTAAATAAAGCTTGATGGGAGGAGAAGCGATATGAAGCTCTTATCGGTAGCAATTCCGTGCTACAATTCAGAAAATTATATGCGCCATGCAGTAGAGACCCTGCTGGTTGGTGGCGAAGACGTGGAAATTATTATTGTGGATGACGGATCCTCTGACCATACCTATGAAATCGGCCTGGAGCTGCAGGAGGCACATCCGGGTATTGTACGGGTAGTGCATCAGGAAAACGCAGGTCACGGCGGAGCTGTAAACACCGGTTTAAAGGAAGCCACCGGTCTGTATTTTAAGGTAGTGGACAGTGATGACTGGGTAAAGGAAGAGGCCCTTTTGGAAGCATTGGATACGTTAAAGAATCTGGTGCATGAGGGTGTCAACCTGGATATGTTTATCTGTAATTATGTATATGAAAAGGTGGGCGAAAAGAAGAAAAAGGTAATTCATTACCGTAACTGCATGCCCCAGGAATGTGTGTTTACCTGGGAGGATGTGTCCCATTTCCGCACCGGCCAGTTTATTTTGATGCATTCGGTAATTTACCGGACAAAGCTCCTCAGGGACTGTGGACTGGAACTTCCAAAGCATACCTTCTATGTGGATAACATTTATGTTTACCAGCCGCTTCCACAGGTAAAAACCATGTATTATAAGGACTTAAATCTTTACCGGTATTTTATTGGCAGAGATGACCAGTCTGTAAATGAAAATAACATGATGAAGCGTATCGACCAGCAGCTTCTGGTAACCCGTACGATTATTGATTTGCACGATTTGCCAAGGCTCCGCTGCCGCAGTCTGCGCAGCTATATGACGAAGTATCTGATGATTATGATGACCGTTTCCTCGGTGTTTTTAATTAAAATCGGTACGGAAGAGGCCCTTCAGAAAAAGGATGAGCTATGGGAGTATCTGGAGAAAAAAAATAAAAGGATGTACCGCGACATCAGCAGAACTGTGCTGGGTACATCCTCTAAAACGCATAGCCGTCCCGGCCAGGAAGTGGTCAAGTTTGGCTATGAAATTGCAAGAAAAATATTCCATTTTAATTAACGGAAGCCTTTTTGTTAAGCTGCCGGGCTGTGGAATTAAGCTTTGGCAGGTAGGCAAGCAGGTACATAGGAACAGCAAGTACCAGTGCCCAGAATACATCCAGAATGGAGTGCTGTTTTAAGAAGACAGTGGAAAGGCAAATGGATATGGTGAGTATCAGTGCCCCAATCCGGATAAGCTTCTTACTCCTTAATGACCTGCTTTTATAAATGGCAATGCACGCACCTACCGAATTAAAGGTATGGATGCTTGGGCATACGTTGGTGTGAGTATCGGTGGAATAAAGCATGGTCAGTATTTTGGTAAAAATATTTTCCCGGCCAAGGGTTGTCAGGTCCGGGCGCAGATTCTGTCCGTTTGGCCAGATATAATAAATGGCAAGACAGATGGTCATTCCCGTAAACATAAAGATACAGAGTCTGGTAAAATCCTGCTTATCGGCAAAAAAGAAATAAGCAAAGGTTACGGCAATGTAGGCAAACCATAAAAAGTAGGGAATGACAAACCACTCACAAAACGGAATGAGTGTATCCAGCTCCGATTCCACAACATAGTAGTTTTCCCGGTTTCTGCGTTCTAAGCCCATAAAACAGAAAATATAAAACGGTAAATATAAAATTGCAATGGCATGATTATATTTTTTGAATAATTCTTTCATGTTTCGGTTCCTTTCCGGATAACAATAGCATGGAAAGGAGTATAGCACTATATTTTTGTATTTGCAATTAAAAGGAACATTTTTTAAGAAAATATTAATCTTTGGAAAGCGATAAAAAAGGAGATAATCTATGGCAAAACGAGTTTTTTTGATTGTACTTGACAGTGTGGGTATCGGTGAAGTGCCGGATTCCGCAGAATACGGAGATGCAGGCAGCAACACCATGCGTTCCTGTGCAAAAAGTCCGTACTTTTCTATGCCGAATATGGAACGTTACGGCTTGTTTGAGTTAGAGGGCATCAAAGATTTAAAGAAGACTTACACATTACCTTGGGGAGCCTGTCTTCGTATGGCAGAGGCTTCTAAGGGTAAGGATACCACCATCGGCCATTGGGAGATTTCAGGGATTGAGTCGGAGTGCCCGCTGCCAACTTTCCCGGACGGTTTTCCGGAGGAGTTAATTCAGGCTTTTGAAGAAAAGACAGGCAGAAGGGTTATCTGCAACAAGCCGTATTCCGGTACAGAGGTTATTAAGGATTACGGAAAAGAAAGCGTGGAAACCGGTGCTCTAATTGTGTATACTTCCGCAGACAGCGTGTTCCAGATTGCAGCCCATGAAGCGGTGGTTCCAATCGAGGAATTATACCGTTACTGCGAAATTGCCAGAGAGCTTTGTGTAGGAAAATACGGCGTAGGCCGTGTCATTGCCCGTCCGTTTGAAGGTGAGCATCCGTACACCAGAACCAGCCGCCGTCACGATTATTCCGTGGTGCCGCCAAAGAAGACTATGTTAAATTACATTTCCGAACAGGGCAAGGATGTGTGGGCCATCGGAAAAATTAATGATATTTTTGTGGGCAGCGGTGTCACAAAGAGTGTCCGCACGGTAAACAACGAAGATGGTATTAACAAGACATTAGAGTGGATGCAGGAAGATTTTGAAGGTCTGTGCTTTGTGAACCTGGTGGATTTTGATATGACCTACGGTCACAGAAATGATGTGGACGGCTATGCAAAGGCACTGTCTTATTTCGATGAAAGACTGCCGGAGTTGGTGGCAAATCTCCGCAAAGATGATTTACTTATCATTACTGCAGACCACGGCTGCGACCCGGGTACGCCGTCTACGGACCATTCCAGAGAGCATGTGCCTGTAATTGTCATCGGTAAAAAGGTATGGCCGGGCCACAAAGGCACCCGCTACAGCTTTGCAGATACCGGAAAAACCATTATGGAATACCTTGGAGTAACCGGAGAAATTGCAGGAGAAAGCTATTTAAATCAGATTATAAAATAAAGGGAAAGCCCCGGTTACCGAAAGGTGGCCGGAGCTTTTTTAAATTCTTTTTTAAATGCCCGGAAAAAGGTGGTGTAATCCCGGAAACCGCATAGAGAATAGGCTTCGGTGGGCTGCATGCCCTGCTGAAGCAGCTCTTTTGCTTTGAACAGGCGCTTCAATTTAATGTATTGCCCGACAGTAGTGCCTACATTTGCTTTAAACAGGCGGTTCATGTGGGTTTTGCTTAAGTAAAACCGTGCGGAAAGCTGTTCCAGGGAAAGGTCTGCGGTAAGGTCGGAGTTTATATATTTACAAATATCCATGACAGGATTGGAGCCGCCGGAGGCCGAATTGCTTTGAATCAGGGGAAAACACTTTGCCAGCTCGTTCAGCAGCGGAAGAAGATAGCACAGTTTTTCTTCCTTTGTTCCGGCTGCACAGATGGCGTGTAAATAGTCCTGCCAGTGGTTTTCCGGAAAATCCTTGGCTCTGTAATGGTTGAATTCCCCCAGAGGGCGTTTGTCAAACATATCTAACAGAGACAAATTTCCTGTTTCCGCCAGAAGCGCTGTAATGTCAAAATTAATATAGCTCCGTTTGTAAGTAACATCGGAACGGATGCTGTTGATGTGCAGCTCGCCCCGGCGCATCAGCATAATATCCCCTTTGCGCAGACGGTACTTGTTTCCTTCCACCAGATAATCGGTTTTGCCGTCCTGAAACAGATAGACTTCATAGACATCGTGACTGTGCATCACTGCTTTACCAATTTCAGGATGTTCGGTTGTCATTTGTGCGCTTGTAATTACATAATTCATGTCCGTTTCCCTCCTTTTAGTAGCGTAACAGAAAATGTTTATTTTTGCAATGTATTTCTGGTTTTTAATGTAATTGTAAATAAAAATGTGCATAGTATACTGGAAGTATCATCAGGAGAATGGGTAACACCGGAAAGGTAGGAATTTTATGAGAACTATGAATGTATATGCTTTTGCAGATGAAGCATCCGGAAGTATTGACAAGCAGATTATTGCAATGAAGCGCAACGGCTTACAGGGGTTGGAAATCCGAAATGTGGACGGCACAAATGTATCGGATATTACATTGGAAAAAGCAAAAGAAGTGCATGAAAAAATGGAGGCGGCAGGACTTAAGGTATGGTCCATCGGTTCCCCAATCGGAAAAATAAGCATCGGTGATGATTTTGAGGCGCATATGGTAAAGTTTAAGCACACTTTAGAAGTTGCCAAGGTGCTGGAATGTAAGAATATCCGCCTGTTTTCTTTCTTTATGCCGGGGAACGAGGAACCGGAAAAGTATCATGATGAGGTAATCCGCCGCTTAAAGGCAATGGTAGAAGCGGCCAAGGGAAGCGGCATTGATTTATGCCACGAAAACGAAAAGGATATTTATGGTGATATTGCAAAGCGCTGCCTGGAAATTTATAAAGAAGTGCCGGAATTGAAGGGCATTTTCGACCCGGCAAACTTTATCCAGTGCGGTCAGGATACGTTAGAGGCATGGGAACTGCTTCATCCGTACATCAAGTACTTACATATCAAGGACGCAAAGGAAAGCGGCATGGTAGTGCCTGCGGGAGCCGGCATCGGAAACTTACAGGAAATCGTAAATAAGTTCCGGGCACAGGGTGGTGAAAACGTAACCATCGAACCGCATCTGACGGTGTTTGAAGGTCTTCGTGAACTGGAAGCGAAGGATAGGGAATTGCAGGTAGCGGAATATAAATATCCGGATTCGGATACAGCATTTGATGTGGCATGTAATGCGTTAAAGGCATTGTTATAGAGAATAACCAAAAGGAGAAGCAGTATGGGAAAGATTAAATTAGGTATTATCGGCATCGGTAACATGGGTTCCAATTATGCAACCAAGGTAACAAACGGCGAGTGTCCGGATTTTGAACTGGTGGCAGTAGCAGATATCAGTCCAAAGCGTCAGCAGTGGGCAAAAGAAAATTTAAATGAAAGCGTAAAGATTTTTACCACCGCGGAAGAAATGTTAGACAGCGGCATGTTAGATGCCTGCATGGTAGAAACACCGCACTATGACCATCCGCACTATGCCATCGAATGCATCAAGCGCGGTATTCACGTAATGATTGATAAGCCGGCAGGCGTTTATACCAAGCAGATCCGTGAAATGAACGAGTGCGCAGCGGCACACCCGGAAGTAAAGTTTGGTGTAATGTTTAACCAGAGAACCAATTGTGTTTACAGAAAGATGAGAGAATTGGTTCAGTCCGGTAAGTACGGTAACATCCGCAGAACCAACTGGATTATTACCGACTGGTACCGTCCGCAGGTATATTATGATTCCGGCAGCTGGAGAGCCACCTGGGCAGGTGAAGGCGGCGGTGTTTTATTGAACCAGAGCCCTCACCAGTTAGATATGTGGCAGTGGATTTGCGGCATGCCAAAGACGGTGTATGCCAACATGAAGTTTGGCCAGTGGCACGATATCGAAGTAGAAGACGATGTAACCTGCTTTGTAGAATACGAAAACGGCGCTACCGGTACCTTTATTACCACCACCGGTGATGCCTGTGGAAGCAACCGTTTTGAGGTTCAGATGGACAAGGCAAAGCTTTTAGTAGAGCACAACAGACTGCATGTTTGGGAATTTGAAATGTCCGAGCCGGAATTTACCAAGACCTGTACCTCTCCGTTCGGTTATCCGAAGACACAGGAATACGACCCTGAGACAGACGGCGAAAATCCACAGCATGTAGGTGTTATCAACGCCTGGGGTAAGGCGATCTTAGAAGGAACCCCAATGGTGGCAGACGGTGCAGAGGGCATTAACGGTGTTATGCTTTCCAACGCAATGCATTTATCTGCATTCACCGGAAAGACAGTAGAGCTTCCTTTTGATGAAGATTTATATTACGAAGAACTTCAGAAGAGAGTGCAGGCTTCCAAGAAAAAAGATAATGTAGTAGAAATTACAGCAAAGATGGATCAGAGCTGGAGAAGATAAAAAAGGCGCATTTATAGAGTAAAAATAGGAGCAGGCGGTTGAAGATACCGTCTGCTCCTATTTTTG
>JAZNXI010000039.1:0-5233 GCA_045593825.1 Lachnospiraceae bacterium | reverse complement strand
TCGTTAATCTCCATAAGGCGGTGGATGTCACAGCATACAAAATAGCAGCCTCTTCTCTGTACAAATAAATCATATAATTCACTGATATCAACACGTTTTCTGTTATTCATAAATTCATCTCCGTTCTCCTGAGGCAAAAGCCTGCGAGGGTAAAGCTCCGTGTACCGCGATTTGTTGCGAAACTCGGATGGGTTGCAGTTCCAAACCTGTTTGAATGCGCGGGTAAAGGACTCGTTGGTACTGTAGCCAAACTGCAATGCTACGGAAAGTACGTTGACCTCCGGATTACCATGCAGCAGCTTTGCCGCCTTCATCATGCGGCGGCGTACCATATAGTCGTGGACGCTGATGTTCATTGCGCACCGAAACAGTTTTTCCAGGGTGGATTTGGCACAAAAGCAGGCACCGGCAACATCCTCTGTCCGAACGTCTTCTTCCAGATGGGTTTCCACATATTCCAATGCACTTGCCAGAAGCTCCATATTGCCCATATTTACTCATCCATCCTTTCTTAGATACTCGCTTAAGCTTGAATTTATTGTAACAGATAACTTTTTACCTTGCTTGACTTTTTGAGTATTTCTCCTTTTGCTGCTATTCCAAAGATTTTCCGGCAAACAATTCCTGATTTCTCGAATACTTCTTCCGGTATTCCTTCGGGGAAAGCCCTGTCTGCTTACGGAAGCACTCTATGAAATGGCTCTGGGAAGCAAAACCGAAATATTCCGCAATATCTCCATAAGAGTATTCGGAGAACTTCAGCATATTTGCCGCTGCCTTTACTTTCTCTTCCCGAATAAAACCACTGATACTCTTTCCTGTTTCTTTTTTAAACAGGGAAGAAAGATAGCTGCGGTTTATCTTAAGCTCATCTGCGATGTCTTGTACCGTAAGTTTATTATTTCTGTGCTTTTGTATATAATCAATTGCCTTTACAATCTGAATGGAATACACCTTCTGCTTTGGAAGGTCCGCCATTTTATGGGTAAAATCCATCAGCATTTCATTATGCAGAACAATGATTTGCTCTGCCGTTTTGGCAATGTCCATTTTACCGATGTAAAGGTCGCTGAGGGTATAGGCCAACTCCCGCTCCAATCCTTTTTCTACACAAAGTCTTGTAATCAGCGCCGTGGATACAACAAAATGGTAGCGCATGTTCCGGAGGAAGTCTTTGGACAGCTTGCCGTATTCCGGTTCTTCATACCTGGTGATATCTTTCGGGTCGGCAAGGACTTTTTGTACTTCTTCGATCCTTCCCTCCGTGATATTGTCATAATATTTATATTCATGGTCGTATTCCACATGAAGTGTCTGCTCTTCACGGCGCTCCCAAAGCTTTTCATTAAGCTCTTTATTCATACTCATGAGTATCACCTCCCTAACGATTTAATTATGCAACATTTTTGATATAATTGCAACAAATGTTGTATAAAATAATTCTTATGTAGTTGCATTTTAGGTAAAAAAAGGGTAAAATCAGCTTATCAGGGTTCAGGTTACAACTGCGCCCCAAAATCGAAAAATACACTAAACAAAAGGAGATTAAGGGTATGAATTACGGTTACTTTGATGAAGTAAACAAAGAGTATGTCATCACTAAGCCAAATACTCCGGCACCTTGGGCAAACTACTTAGGTTCCCCGGCTTATGGCGCTATTATTTCCAACAACGCAGGCGGTTACAGCTTTGTAAAGAGCGGCGCCAACGGAAGAATTATCCGTTACCACTTCAACAGCGACGACACCCCGGGCCGTTACGTTTACTTACGTGACGATGAGACCGGCGATTTCTGGTCCGCATCCTGGCAGCCATGTGCAAAGCCACTGGACGTTTACAAGAGCGAATGTCATCACGGTACAGCTTACACCAACATGATGGCTGATTACTCCGATATCCACTCCGAGGTTCTTTACTACGTTCCTCAGGGTAAGGCATACGAAGTATGGAAGGCAAAGATTACTAATACTTCCGATAAGGTTCGTAAGATTTCCGCCTTCGGTTATGCTGAATTCTCCAACGACAGCAACTACAATCAGGATCAGGTTAACTTACAGTACACCCTGTTCATCACAAGAACATACTTTAAGTACGACAACATGATCATTCAGACCATTAACGAAAATACCGGCAAGAACGCAGAAGGCTCCAACTGGAGAGAGCGTTTCTTCGCATTAACCGGCGCACCTGTTACTTCCTACAACGGTGACAAGGAAGCATTCATCGGCCGTTATCACAACTACGGCAACCCAATTGCTGTAGAAAACGGTAAGTGTGACAACGTATTAAACTACAACGCAAACGGTTGTGGTGCATTACATACCGCATTAGAGTTACAGCCTGGCGAAACCAAGGAAATCGCATTCATTCTTGGCCAGACCACTCCTGTGGAAGCAAAGAAGATTGTAGACGATTACTTAGATCCATCCGTAGCAGATAAGGAAGTAGAAGAATTAAAGAAGTACTGGCACGCAAAGCTTGCTAACTTCCAGGTTAACACTCCGGACCCTGCTTTCAACAGCATGATTAACACATGGAACGCTTACCAGTGTTTCATTACCTTCACCTGGTCCAGAGCAGCATCCTTCCAGTACTGCGGCGAAAGAAACGGTTACGGCTACCGTGATACCGTACAGGACATCCAGGGTATCATCCACTTAGACCCTGAAATGGCTGCAAACCAGATCCGCTTCATGTTATCCGCACAGGTTAACCACGGCGGCGGTCTTCCACTGGTTAAGTTCGACCACAACGCAGGCCACGAGGATACTCCGGAAGACGAATCCTACGTACGCGCAACAGGACATCCTGCTTACCGTGCAGACGATGCTCTCTGGCTGTTCCCAACGGTTTGGAAGTACGTAGCAGAAACCGGTAACAAGGATTTCATCAAGGAAGTAATTCCTTACGCAAATAAAGAAGAAGGCACCGTTTACGACCACTTAAAGAGAGCCATCAACTTCTCCATGGAGCGTCTCGGTGACCACAAGATGCCTGCAGGCTTACACGCAGACTGGAACGACTGCTTACGTCTTGGTAAGAAGGGCGAATCCACCTTCGTTGCTATGCAGCTGTACTACGCATTTACCGTGTTAAAGGGCTTCGCTAAGGACCTTGGCGATACCGAATACTTAGAATACCTTGAAAAGACACAGAAGGAACTGGGCGACACCATCCAGAAGGAATGCTGGGAAGACGACCGTTTCGTTCGTGGTATCAAGGAAGACGGACAGGTTATCGGTTCCAAGAAGGACCCTGAAGCAAGCATGTGGTTAAACCCACAGTCCTGGTCCGTAATCAGCGGTCTCGCTACCAAAGAACAGGCGGAACTTGCACTGGAATCCGTTCACCGCGAATTAAATACCGCTTACGGTGTTCGCGTAATGGCTCCATCCTACGTTGACCATGCATTTGACGGTGCTCTTGCACTTCTCTTCAACCCATCCACTAAGGAAAACGGCGGTATCTTCTGCCAGCCACAGGGTTGGATTATCCTCGCAGAAGCATTAATGGGTCACGGTAACCGTGCTTTCGAGTACTTCACCGAGTCCTCCCCGGCTTCCCAGAACGACAACGCAGACGTTAGAAAGCTTGAGCCATACGTACACGGCCAGTTTACCGAAGCAAACGAGTCCCCATTCCACGGACGTACCCACGTTCACTGGCTCACCGGTACCGCTTCCACCTGTATGGTTGGCTGCGTAGAAGGTATCTGCGGTATGCGTCCTGACCTTGACGGCTTATGGGTATGCCCATCCGTTCCATCCGACTGGAAGGAATTCACCATGGATAAGGTATTCCGTGGCAAGAAGCTCCACATCACCGTTAAGAATCCTGACGGCGCAGAAAGCGGCTGCAAGGAATTCTACTTAAACGGCGTGAAGCTTGACCAGCCATATGTAGCTGAAAAGGATATGAAGGATGAAAATGAAGTTGTAGTAATCATGTAACTTTTTTCCCTACAGTTAGGAACTTCATAAAAAATTTTTAGAGAGGACCGTATCCGTGTTCGCCTACCTCCTCCTACAGTTGTTCGTTCCTGTCGGACACAGCGAGAAAAAACTTCGCTATGTCCGCCGAGAACAAACACCAGTAGACTGAGAGGTCGGACACTTGGATACGGTCCTCTTAAAAATTTATCTATGTAGTGACTAGCGATAGGAAGAAAAGTTACATGATACGCTACTATGTCAGTGCTTCCACAATGTTTTTTTCAATATATTCTACTCTGTCAAAAACCATAGGCTTAAAATGTGCAGTTATGGCTACTACTATTTGTTTTTTTCTGTCAATGTATATAATGTTACCACCGTCACCGATAGCGGCAATTACATCCTCTGTTCTGTGGGGAAGCCACCACAAAAAACCGTAATCCTGGTTTCCGAATTTCTCATCAGTAGATACGTAGGATTTCGTCATCATTTCAATCCAATTCTCACTTACAACGCGGGTATTGTTATAAACTCCGTTATTAAGCACCATCAAACCTATCTGCGCCATTTCATACGCGGAAAGAGATAAGCCCCAGCCTGCAGTCGGCATACCGGTCGGGTCCAAAAACCAGACCTTTCCGTGGTCGTTTTTGTTCATTAAATACTCAAACTGGTCTTCTTTGCTCTCGCAGCCTGCATTGACTCTTGGCGCAATCCCTAACGGTTTTAAAAGATATTCGTTGGCAAAATCAAGCACATTCCTGCCGCTTGTAATTCTGATAATTCCCAAAAGGATTTGAACCCCGAGAGTGTGATACCGGAATTCATTCGTAATACCTTTGCGGCCACCCAAAACATCCAAGGTTGTCAGCGTCCAATCCTCCGATGTACAAACCCTTGTCCACGGTTCGCTCTTGCCCTTATATGGCGCTGTCATGGTAAGCAAGTGTTTAATTGTCACTTGAAATATAGTTTGCTCTCCTCTTTTAGGAGTGTAAATTTCCTTGTAATAGTCCATTACAAAGTCGTCTACACTTTTTATCAAACCCTGGTCAATGGCAATACCTACCAGCAATGATGTTACAGATTTTGTCACACTCATAATATTCATTGTATCGTCTTTTGTAAAACCATCTTTATACTCTTCAATTTCAAGTATATTATCTTTATAGGCTACAATCTGTTTTATATTAATATCGTTTTTACTTGAATAAGTATCTAATACTTTCTTCATCAAAACTCCCTCCTGTAAAGCGGTAAAAATCATATTATTTGGACGTCCTATAATAAGCCTAAGCGAA
>JAZNXI010000038.1:0-2642 GCA_045593825.1 Lachnospiraceae bacterium | reverse complement strand
CCGCGACTGCAAATCCTGGGTGGAATATGCAGTAAACCGCTTTGGCGGGGATGTGAAAATTAATTTGTTCGGTATTTCCATGGGAGCGGCCACCGTAATGATGGCAGTAGATCTGGACTTGCCGGAAAATGTCAAAGGTATCTTGGCCGATTGCGGTTATTCTTCTCCGAAGGAAATTTTGTGTTCCGTGATGGACAGTTTAAAACTTCCGTCTAAAGTGTTGTATCCGGTAGCAAGGCTTGGGGCCAAGTGGTTCGGTCATTTTGATTTGGAAGAAACCTCCGCCTATGAAAGTATAAAAAACTGCAAGCTTCCGGTGCTGTTTGTTCACAATGACGGCGATGATTTCGTGCCGTTTTGGATGAGTGAAAAATGCCACGAAGCATGTGCCTCCGCAGATAAGAATTTTGTACGTGTAAAAGGTGCCGGCCACGGACTGAGCTGGTGTCTGGAACCGGAGAAGTATCAGACGGCGATGGTAGAGTTTTTCGAGAAGACGCTTGGATAACTTGGAGTAGTAAATAAAAAAAGGATTCCGTAAGGAATCCTTTTTTTGATAAAGAAGTTTACTGCTTGCTTGTCTTTCTCTGAATAAATTTCACAATTTCTACGATTGGAATTACCAGTACACCAAGACCGATAGCAATGAGATACTCAGCTAAGCTTACATGTGTAAACTGGAATGCGTTTGCCAGGAATTCTACTTCACAAACCAGTGTGGTAGCAATTAAGGTACCAACAGCTGCGATGATGAGAATCATGTTCTGACCATTCAGCTTGAAGATACTGCCTCTCTGGGAACGCATGTTGAAGCTGTGGAAGATTTCTGCCATGGACATGGTTAAGAATGCCATGGTAGTACCGTCTGCACTGTCGGTGATTGCCCAGTTTCCGTGTTCCATGTAGTGACCAAGGAAGAAGGAAAGGAGTACCAGTACGGAAACCATTAGACCCTGATAAGCTACGTCAAAGCCCATGCCGCCGGCAAATACGCCCGCCTTAGCATCACGAGGCTTACGCTGCATGATATCAGGCTCAGCCTTTTCCATACCAAGCGCTAACGCTGGGAAACAGTCAGTAACCAGGTTAATCCATAACAGATGAACCGGCTTTAAAATAGTGAAGCCCATGAGGGTTGCTACGAAAATACTGATAACCTCACTCATGTTGGAACCAAGCAGGAACTGGATTGCCTTACGGATGTTGTCGTAAATACGACGGCCTTCTTCAACTGCACCAACGATGGTAGCGAAGTTGTCATCGGTAAGAACCATGTCTGCAACATTCTTGGTAACGTCGGTACCGGTAATACCCATACCAACACCAATATCGGCGGACTTGATGGATGGGGCATCGTTTACACCGTCACCGGTCATGGCGGTTACATAACCTGCAGCACGCCATGCGTTAACAATACGTGTCTTGTGTTCCGGCTGAACTCTTGCGTATACGGAGATGTTTTCTAACTCCTTAGCAAACTCTGCATCGCTCATATCATTTAACATGGAGCCGGTGATAGCCTTCTTTTCTTCCGTTAAGATACCAAGCTCTCTTGCGATTGCCATAGCGGTATCGATGTGGTCACCGGTAATCATGATGGCACGGATGCCGGCACTCTTACATTCGGTGATAGCAGCCTGAACTTCAGGACGAACCGGGTCAATCATGCCGGACAGACCGGTGAAGCAAAGGTCTTGTTCTAATGTATCTGCCTCGTAGGAAGCAGGTTCTGTGGTATAGAAACGCTCTGCACAGGCAAGAACACGAAGGGCTCTGTCTGCCATTGCTTTATTAGCCTTTAAGATTTCTTCCCGGTATTCCTTAGTCATAGGAACAGGCTTGCCATCCTTAAGGTAGTGGGAACAACGGTCTAATACAACGTCCGGAGCACCCTTGGTGTACTGAATGAAGTCGTTACCCTTGCGGTGAACGGTGGACATCATCTTTCTGCCGGAGTCGAACGGTGCTTCGCCGCTTCTTGGGAAGTCAGCCTTTAAATCATACTTTGGAAGCTCTAACTTGTGAGCCCAAACAACCAGGGCAGCCTCGGTAGGTTCACCGGTAACGGTGCCGTCTTTGTCAAGCTCAGCGTCACAGCAAAGTGCCATGGCGGTAGCCAGATGCTTTTCGTCTTCACAGAAGCAGTCAACTACGGTCATCTTGTTCTGTGTGAGGGTACCGGTCTTGTCGGAGCAGATAATCTGGGCACAGCCGAGAGTTTCTACTGCGGTGAGACGGCGGATGATGGCGTTACGCTTGGACATGTTGGTAACACCGATGGAAAGAACTACGGTAACTACTGCAGCCAAACCTTCCGGAATAGCAGCAACCGCTAAGGAAACCGCAACCATGAAGGAATTAAGGATAGGTTCAACACCAAACTCGCCTGCACGGATAATCTGTACTGCAAAGATAACTACGCAGATACCAAGAACTAACCAGGTAAGAATCTTGGATAACTGGGAAAGCTTTAACTGAAGAGGAGTCTGTCCTTCTTCTGCGTTTGCTAAAGCGTCGGCAATCTTACCCATTTCGGTATCCATACCGGTAGCGGTGATAACTGCTGTACCACGGCCGTAAACTATGGTGGAGCCCATATAAACCATGTTCTTACGGTCACCCAGAGGGATGTCCTTGGCAGA
>JAZNXI010000037.1:0-33631 GCA_045593825.1 Lachnospiraceae bacterium | reverse complement strand
AACGATATCAAGAAAAAAGTAACTGCAAAAACAAAGGCGATTGTTATTATCAACCCGAACAATCCAACCGGCGCCCTGTATCCAAAGGAAATTCTAGAACAGATCGTTGCCATTGCAAGAGAGCATCAGTTAATGATTTTCTCCGATGAAATTTATGACCGCCTGGTTATGGACGACTTAGAACACATTTCCATTGCCTCTATGGCTCCGGACCTGTTCTGCGTTACCTTCAGCGGACTTTCCAAGTCCCACATGATTGCAGGCTATAGAATCGGTTGGATGATTTTAAGCGGTAATAAGAATATTGCAAGGGATTACATCCAAGGAATTAACATGCTGTCCAATATGCGTCTTTGCTCCAATGTTCCTGCCCAGTCCATCGTTCAGACTGCATTAGGCGGCTACCAGAGTGTAAAGAACTATATCGTTCCGGGCGGACGTATCTACGAGCAGCGCGAATATGTTTACAAGGCATTAAACGACATCCCGGGCATTACCGCGGTAAAACCAAAGGCTGCTTTTTACATTTTCCCGAAGATTGATATAAAGAAGTTCAACATTACCAACGACGAAAAGTTTGCTCTTGATTTACTTCGTGACAAAAAGATTCTCCTCATCAACGGCCGCGGATTTAACTGGGCAGAACCTGATCACTTCCGTGTAGTTTACCTTCCAAGAGTTGAAGTACTGGAAGATGCCATGGGCAAGTTAAAGGATTTCTTAAGCTATTATCGTCAGGTGTAAAACACTTGAACTAAACCACAAAATATAGTATAATATTAAAGGACGCAGCACATATGCGGTGCTGCGTCTTTTGTATATAAAACAAAAACAAGGAGACTTATTTTATGGCTTGGTATGACGAGGCAGTCTTTTATCACATTTACCCACTGGGGCTCACGGGAGCACCAAAGCAAAACTCTTACGGAGAGCCGGAGCACCGTTTAAATACTCTCCTTCCATGGATTTCCCACATCAAATCCATCGGATGTAATGCAATATACATCGGACCGTTATTTGAATCCGTGGGACACGGTTACGAAACTACAGACTACAAGAAACTGGACAGCCGCCTTGGCACCAACGAAGACTTAAAAAACTTTGTTGCCGAGTGCCACGCACAGGGCATCCGGGTTATTTTAGACGGTGTATTCAATCATACCGGCAGAGATTTCTTTGCATTTAAGGATATTCAAAAGAACCGGGAGAACTCCCGCTACAAAGACTGGTATTGCAACGTAAACTTCTTTGGCAACACCGAATATAACGATGGTTTTTCTTATGAAAACTGGGGTGGCTACAATCTCCTCGTAAAATTGAACCAGCATAATCCGGAGGTTCAAAATTACATCTGCGATGTCATCCGCTTCTGGGTTTCCGAATTTGACGTTGATGGTATCCGCTTAGATGCTGCCGACGTACTGGATTTCAATTACATGCAGTGCATGCGCCGGGTGGCTAACGAAGTAAAACCTGACTTCTGGCTTATGGGCGAAGTTATCCATGGCGATTACAACCGCTGGGCAAACGAAAACACCCTGCACTCCGTAACCAACTATCACTTACACAAAGCACTGTATTCCGGTCACAACGACCACAATTACTTTGAAATTGCCCACACCGTAAAGCGCTTAAACGACATGGGCAACTTAAAGCTTTACAACTTTGTGGATAATCACGACGTGGAACGTATTTACACAAAACTTTCCAATAAAAATCACTTCACGCCGGTACATATTTTACTTTATACCCTTCCGGGTATTCCGTCCGTTTATTACGGTTCGGAATTCGGCATCGAAGGCAAAAAGGAACGTTACTCCGATGACTCCTTACGCCCGGCCCTTAACCTGGCAGATTATGCAGATGCGGCAGAGTGGCATCCATATACCAAGCTAATTGCAACCCTTGGTAAGCTTCGTCAAAACACACCGGCACTTTCCTACGGTGACTATAAAGAACTGCGCCTTACCAACTGCCAGTACGCCTTTGCCAAAAATTATAACGGTCAGTCCGTGATTATTGCCGTAAACAACGCCGATAACGACGAAACCTTGACCCTGCCTGCTGGAAACTGTGCAGAGTATGTTGGCGCCTTATCCGGCACTAAGGTAGCTGTTAATAATGGTTCTATTACTGTTACCGTGAAGGCAAATTCCGGCGACATCTGGATTCCGGCAGAATGCGCCAAGGAAACCTATGATGTTGTGATGGAACCGGTGGTAACAGAGAAAGTGGAGTATGTGGCGAAGGAAGAATCTGTCGTAACTGAAGCTGTGCAGGAAGTTGTGGAAGAAGCTGCAGAAGAAGCTGTAGTTGAAATTCCGATTGCCGAGCCAGCTCCGGCTCCTACACCTGAACCTGCAAAAGCTCCTGTCACCGTTCCAAACAAACCTTACGAAGAAATGACTGTAGAAGAACTCCAGGCCGCCATCTTAGAACGCATGGCGAAGAACGGTCCGGTTACCGACCAGATGAAGAAAGATGTTACAGAAAATGTTTGGCATAATTCTTTGGTGACTTGGATAAGAAGCTTTAACTAAAATACGAAATATAAAAAATACCACCTGCTCTAAACATGCAGGTGGTATTTTCAATTATACTAGCACAAAACAAGTCCGCACAACATCGCAAGACATGCTACTACACTACATAAAAGCGCAACAGCAAGCTGGATTTCTTCGGATTTCCTATCAAACTTTTCCTTAAGTTCTACCCGTTCCTTTGAGTCTTTGGTATGAATTTCTTCATCCATACGCCCGGGTATAAAACCGAACAGTGGTATCAGCACTAATAAAAGTGCTCCAATCTTTGAACCGGTTTTCCCGTTGCCCACGTGAAATAAAGCATTGTTATTAATAACATCCGGGAGACACAGCCAAATAACAAAGCAGATTAACATTCCGATAATAATAGTAAAAATCCGGATGGTCCTTAATTGCTGTGAACTAAGTTTTTTCATTTGTTTGCCCCCTATTTTACTTATCTCAGAACCAATAGTTTTAAATTTTTTTGCCTTTTCCTGTACACATACTCGTAGTATTACAATGAGGGCACTTAAGCAGATGTTCATCAAACACATGATATACTAAAATCGCGTTCGTCCATTTAGGTTGAAACTTTGCTCCGCAGTTTCCACACGCAAAATAATGTTTGCTATACGCTATAGCACCGGCAATAATTACACCCGCTATTACAACAACAGTCAATATTACAATAATTACAAGTGTTTTACCCATAAGCTGCACCTCCATAAAATCTTACTTTCTAAAATAATACTATCGCTTATATGTTCCCTCTGTCAAGCAATATTTAGGTTCTACTTCCGGAAACTGAATTTGGTAAGTCCTAATACACAAATTTCGTTAATATTTCCTGAAAGCAATCCGGCGGCATGGCGCGCTTGATATAGTAGGATGCTCCATCAACCTCTATTTTATCTATTCCATTTTTAACTATCGTCCCGTCCAAATATTCAATTTCCACATAAACAGTGTTTGTTCCTGGAGGACTTGTACCGTCCACCTTTTTATCAATAGTAAATGTTTCAAGCCATTTTATAATTTTGTCCATATCATCAGCGCTAACATCATTTCCTTTTCCAAGTCCATAATCAATATAAAACGTAATTCTCTTTATATTTTTTGTGTTAAAGACCGATGTTCCATGAACACTGCTTTCCTCACCCTCTTCTATTGGCTCAACTTTGTAAAGCTTTCCATTCATCCACAATGTTGGTAATGCAGAATCCGGACATTTCGTAGGTGTTGGTGCTCCTAATTCTGCTCCCAACAAATGGTTATCGCGCTCTATTTTCCATAATTCATCAATATTTTTCCGGCTATCAGGATACCAAAAAACAGAAGTATTTTGGTATGTTCCATGAACAGGCTGGCCATTATCATCAATAGTAGAATATATTTTTTTCCATGCGACAGCTTTATAGGTCAATGCACCGTACACACGGGTACCGCCATCATCGAAAGAAGCCACATAGAAAGGAACAAACAACAGAACCAAAATAATTATCACCGCTATAGGAATAATAAATTTCTTTTTCATACTGTTACCTCCTTGTTTTTCCTTTTACCTATTAGACGCAAAAATGATAGAAAAGTTTTCATTCTACCAAAAATATTCACATCACTTCCATCACATTTCCCAGTGCTTCCATAAATAATTCGTATGGCTGGATTTCATTGAAGAAAATGTAGTATCCCATACACTGTTCTTCTCCATCTCTTAAATACTTAATTCCAATCTGCGAAGCTTGCGGAGAGTCACTCTCTGCCCGTACTTCTACAATATATGTATCGTCAGGCTTAAATCTTTCCCCGAGAAGTTTTGCAAAATCCAGTATAAGATAATAACTATCATCTTGGATAAACTCACTGGCGAGGCGCTTTTCTCCATGATTTTCCACATAAAGCAGGTGCTTATTCGCCGGACAATCAAAAGAATACAGCTGGTTGGCATCTTTATCATAAATTTTTATGGAAAATATTTTTACAAAGGTATCCGTATCCAGTTCCCATGCCTCTAAACGTACCCGCCCGTCATCACAACCCAGAACAGTAAAATACATCAAACGGTCGTGATTATGTGGCAGGGGAGCCTTGTTACGCAAGGATAAATAAAAGGTCTTCTTTTCAAAATCAAAAGAGACTTCATAAAATATACCATTTCTTTCCCCACTGTAACAATACTGGTTCCTGCATTTATATAAGCCACAGGAAAAAGTATCTTCTTTGTGTGAAAACAGTTTCTTATATCCTTGTTCAGAAAGAAGCTTTCGGTCTTGCAAAGCGTCAAACCATCGTTTTAAATCCTCTGCGGTACTGAGGAGTCCCCATGAAGTGTTGTTGTCGTTATAATCCCAAGTAATTGGCTTTTGCAAAGGGGCTATTGAATAGCCTACAATATCTGCTGTACCTTTGTAGGAGGTATTCGTCATCTCCAAAGGTTCAAAGATATAATGCTGCAACAGAGCATCCAAAGGCATATCAACTACCCTCTCTAAAATAATGCCAAGGAGTTCATAATTCAAACCGCAAGGGTCAAATTGTGAGCCCGGAACAAATTTTAAAGGTGCATAATGGATTATTTCCAGTAAAGTATCCAACGATTTCTTTTTATAGAATTTTTCTTCGGTGCAGGCAATCTGCCCGTACCGCCATTTTTCCGCAAGCTCCTCCGAAAAACCGGAGGACATATCAAGAAGGTGGCGAATGGTTACAATGTCACCAAATTTACATTCCGGTATGTAATTACCGATGGGTTCGTCAATGTTTAATGCTCCCTTTTCTTCTAAAAGAAGCGTACAAAATGCAATGAAATCTCCGGAAAGGATAGCGACAGGAAAACGGCTGCTTAAAGAAAAGGTCTTGCTTTTTTCATAATCTGCCTTACCCCAGGCAACGAAGTATTCTTCACTACCTGCAAAATAAGAAAAACCACTGTAGTTATAGTCTGCAAGAACCTTGTCAAACCAAGGGTTTAGCTCGAATGGATTAGCCAAATCAGTATCGATAGAATCTATAAGCGTATCCAATTGTTTCCTTTTCTCTTGCAAAATGCGCCGCTGTTCCAGCAATTTTTTCTTCCGTTCTGTTTCTTTTTCTCCCATCAGTCTTGGGATATCCTTTAAAGCAAAATTAAGTTCTCGGTAATGCAAAATAGTCTTTAGCGTTTCCAGCGATTTTTCATCATAAAAACGATATCCGTTTACCGGGTCAATGCCGGATGGCTTGAGCAACCCTATTGTATCATAATAGTGCAATGTGCGGACGCTGACCCCTGTCTGTTTTGCCAGTTCACTTATCTGTAATTTCAAAGTATCCCTTCTTTCGTATAGACATCAATTTTGAATCCAAGTCCAGTATACACTATTACGTGGCGTCATAGTCAATATATCATTTCAACAAGTCTAACTTACGTAAGTGTAAGCGTAGGATTTTTAAGCAATGCATCAATCAATACCTTGTACTTTTCAATTCCAAAGTCTTCCACAATGCTTGTCACTCTGGCACCGGCATCCTTGGAAGAAGCTCCGCACAAAAAGATTCTTTCATCTTCTGTGCCATAATCAAGCACAATAAATCTGTCATGATAAATTCCGCCCGTTTTTCTCAAAGTAATATTTATGGACGGGTACTCTCTGCAAAAGTCGCTATACTCAATACTATGTAATCTGCTACCGACATTATCGCTAAAAAGTGTTACTGCAACACCTTTCGGTGCATTTTTCAGCAAAACCAACGTGCGCAATCCAATATAGTTATCTACTACAAAAATGGTTTTCTTTGCTTGTCCATAAACTTCCGAGTATGCCAAATCAGCCGTACAATATTTTGTGTTAAACATCAGCCAACCGTTATCTTCATCATTCACAAAACCATTCATCATTTCTGCTAAGTCAGATTTTGTAACCACTTCTTTCAGTTGGTCCATAACGTCACTCATCTGTTTTTCGATAGAACCCATGTCGGATTTCAATTTTGAAATATCACGTACATTTTCAACCGTCTGCATAGAAAGTTGAATATATTCTCTCTGACCGATTAACTCACGATTATCAAGGATGTAGTCCTTCATTTTTTTGAAGGTTCGAATCAAAGCCCTGCTTTGTTTTACCGCAAGTTCTCCACGTAGAACAGTCATTAACATGTAGATTCCTTGCTCTGTAAAAACATATGGCTTGTACTTTATATTTGACCCTCGTCCTATACCTCTGTTCAAGGTGAAATTTTTGCACCTTGAAAGTTCCTCAACTTCTTCATCTGAAAGTTGAAACATAAAATCTTCACCCTCAAATTTTTGTTGATTATTCTTGACTTGTCGATTAAAATTTTTTGTTTCATACCCATATATCTCAGCCAGTTCAAAATCCAACATCACTTTCTGCCTACGAATCGTATATATCTTATCCTGCAATGAATGCTCTGTTATCACAAATACTTCTGTGTTTTCCTCCATTGTAAACTCCCATCTTCTGTCCCCCACTTGAGGTCTAAAAATTCGACCTCAAGATTAATTTTATTTGAGGTCAATTTTTTTGACCTCAAGTTACTCCACATCTTCCAATTCTTCCAACTGTTTCAATACTTCCACGTACCTTAGCAGTCTTTTCTTTTGTTCTTCTTTCATCCCATGAAAATCATTAATTATCTGCCAATCCACAGGAGTCAATCTATCCTTGCTTGAAGCTGTTACAGATCCTTTTTCTTCCTCGATTCCACTTCCGCCTAAAAGCTCCTCCGGCGTTACTTCAAGGGCAAGACAAATATCCATAATTTTATCGGCAGAAGGATTAGTCTTTTTCTTTTTCCACTCACTGACCGTGCTCGGAGCAATTCCGGCACGTTTCGCAAACTCTGCCTGAGTCATATTTTTTTCCTGAATGATTTTAAAAATTCTTTCACTGATAAGCATAGCACAGCCTCTATATATTCATTTTTCCAAATTTCTTGGTTCGTATTTATGGATATTGTGTCATAGGACAAGGAGGCTGTAAAGAAGTATTCAAATCAAAAACACCCGACCACTATAAATCAGTTGATCGGGTGTCTCATTTCCTTCGTTAATTATGCTTTTTTGCCAAAATGAACATGCAGCTTTCCTGAATTTCTTCCTTGGTTTCCTTTGATATTACAATCGGAGAAGCACTTACCAGGAAATACACTTCTCCCTCTTCACTGATACATATGCTTGCAGACTGCTCAAATGATTGAATCACAAATTCTTCTTTGCATACCTCACCAAGCTTTTTCTCAACGAGGGCATTGATTTCTTCCGTACTCAATGTCGGCACATCTTTGTTTTGAAATGCGTTTATTTCTCCTATATTTAACCTTTTTAGCCCCCCTTCTTCATCTAAAATTACAACAGCAATATCCGTACTTGGATAATCGCCAATATATCGTGTATAAGTAATAGTGTAACTGGCTGTTTCGTTATCATTTTCCGGAATATAAAATCCTTCCTCCGTCCGATAACTGCGCTGTCCTAATTCTCCCGATGCTTCAAAAATAGTAATATCCGTTTCATATGTTACTTCATATTCCTCCACCGGAATGTAGTTTTTTAATAAACTTTCCGCTAATTGAAGATAATCTTCTTTAACCTTTGGTTTATTCTCAGAAATTGTGAGAGCCTTACCTTTTACAAAAACACCTGACAAATCACCGGTGTCCTCTCGAAAATAAAACGTTGCATTCTTATCCTCTGTTTTATATATATCTTCGTGGTACGACAAAAACTCTCTATTGCATGTTTCATCATAACGAAGCGCATACTCCTGTTTTCCCAACACAAATTTACTGCTCGTTTCTGCCGCTTCTCTTTTATAATCCGCTATGGAAGATAACTCATACGTCTCTCCGGAATAATCGAAACACACCGTATCTTCATCAGCACCTGCTATTTCATACACGGTCCAGTTTTCTTTTTGACATCCGGCTAACGATAATAACACTAAAACAAATAATACTGCAATAACTTTTCTTTTTTTCAATATAACCGCCTCCCTCAATCTACAAAAGTATAGTTCCACTCTCCTCGATACCTGCAACTATCAATATTTAATTGATCCCTAGCTTCTAGAATCCAATGTTTATTCTGCGTAGCTTCTACTGCGCTATTCAGAGCAACGTCAATATTATCTCCATTTGCTAAATTCTCAAAGAAAAAATCAACCCATGAATTAGCACCATTACAATTTATTGTCCCAGTAAAACCAACCGCCGTTCTTGCGCCTTGATTCGATGTGGCAACTACAAGATTATCTTCTGTTCCAAGAGATACCCCACCCATTGCTGTGATGCATCCAATGTAAACCGCCAAAATAAGATTATTTAAACTTCCCGAAGGCAAAGCTTCAATATCACTATAATAAACCTTTGCATCATTTTGCAAAACTAAATGACAATTAATGCGACTTCCGTCTGCACCTATCTCATATCCGCCGTGACTTCTTGTTACAACAATCTCACAGGTGTCAAGAAGATTTAAGATTGTCGCTCTGCCCGGATTCGTATTTAAAGAAATTGTACTATCGGCATATCCCATGGTATTTAAATACTCATTGATACTAGCATAATAAGAGGTATGATCATGTCCATCTGCCGTGACACCAACTAAACCTACTTCTGATGCATAGGCATATACATTTTGTGACAACAAACTAATAACTAGACCAAGTACTATTCCTATTTTAATTTTTCTCATTATGTAATTCCACATCCTTTCATGCTATTCACAAACCAATTTATAAACCGCTTCTAGTTGCTTCTTAATCTCCTTAGCCGAAGTATCCTGATACTCTACTACCATATGAGAAATCACGTTTGTAACCGTGCCATCTGCCCAGCTTTCCATGCTGTATTCCGCCTGATTTTCTATGCGTAGCAGTTCCCATTTTGTAGAGAAATACAACGTGGTTTCGTTTTTGGTGTAATTCTGTGCACCTCCCTGAGGAAGAACACTGAACACCACGCAATATTCCCCGTTTTCTTCCTTCCGGGAAACAAGGGAGCTTTCCGTAAACTGTTCTGCCGTATCCTCATTTACGCCAAACGGCAAAAAGGAATCCTTAGCCCCGCTTTGTACCCACTCTTCGCTTGCAGAGATTTGTGTATAAACTTTATCATTGTATTGTAAACGGGTTGTTGTAATACCATCCGACTGATTCCCTGTGTATAAACAATTGCTATCTGCATACCAGCGCTCACTTTCCACCGTATCGGTGCCCTCCGGATAGGTAAGCGTTGTTGTTTCCACGGTATGAACGGCTTTGTCACTTAATTTTTCCAGCGCTGACTGTGTCTTAGCAACTACCTTCGAAGCCTCCATGGCTGAAATATCTGCTTCTGCAGAGCAACCCACCGCCAAAGCAAACAATAGTACAATAGCACTTAAAACTAATTTGCTTTTCCTCATATTTATCATCCACCCTTCTGCTCATAATCCATCCTTTAATCAGAACTAGTCTCAAAATAAAAATCTTCACCTTCGTCCTTTTTTATCTCTTGATTATCCCAATCCAATTCCTCTAGCCAAGGATTATTTTCCCAAATAGCTTCTACTTCCACAAAAGTATAATCCTCACCATTAACATTAATGTTGCTTTCTTTTGATATTTTTCCAGACATGTACAACTTATATGCTCTTCCTAATTCAATAAGTTCTAAAGAGTCATATGTATCTTCTGTAAAATACCTTTTTATCTGCGATATCACATCCTCCGCCAGCGTGTACACCGGTTTTGCCAGTAATGCTGCCAGTAACAGAATTAACACCACCATAGCAAACCGCTTCATGCTGCGAAGCTCCTGCAGGGTACGGTACAAACGCATCTTGACCGCACTTTCCTTCAGTCCGCAGCTTTTGGCAATCTCCTGTAAGGTTTTGTCCTGAAAATAATGTTGATAAAAAATTTCTCTGGTTAATTCATCCTTTTCTTCCAGATATGCCATGACCTCCTCTGCTGTCAGCTTGTCAATTAAAGCGTCCTCCCAGTTTTCTGACACAGCCTCCTGCATGGATGCCTGAGCATCTTGTTCCCCGGGTGTACCTGTGGTTTCCACAAAAACATAGGTCCGCTGCTGTTCCATCTCACTGTAATACCGGAACACCTTGCTCTTGGCCAGTTGCATCACAAAACCCTCCGGCATCGTTATGTACGAAGCACCCTTATCTGCCAGAACCTTGTAAAGCTCCGCATAGGTTTCCTGCAGAATTTCCTCTGCTTCCGGAACTTTTCCACATTTAGAAAGCACATAAAATGCCACCTTGTCATAGGTCAACCGGTATATCTGTTCAAAAACTGTACTCACTTTTTCCATTGGACTCACCTACCCTTCTACTATATAAGTGTATCTTTTTACCAAAAAAGTCACAAGAAATTTTTCGCGTCAAAATAAAACATCCCCCTGTAAGTGACTGAGCTCGTCGTTGGAACTTACAGAGGGATGTTTTATTTATTCTTATTTTCCTGCGATTGTCATTTCCTTAATGAGCACGGACGGAGAACCGCATCTACTGGAACCAAGTGCAAACGGATTGAACTTTAAGTCCTCACCAACACTTGCGATTTCCTTAAGAAGTGTAAAGAAATTGCCAGACACGGTGATGCTCTTTACCGGCTTGCCCTTCTTGCCGTCTGTAATGCAGAAACCGGAGGCTGCCAGGGAAAAATCACCGGTGATTGGGTTCGCACCTGCATGCATACCTTCCACGGAAGTTACATAAATACCGTTGCCTGCCTCTGCCATTAAGTCATCCAGTGTACCCTTTACCGGATTGATAAAAAAGCTGTATGGACGGATGCCAACGTTAGATGCATAGGATGCCTTGTGGCCGTTACCGGTGGTCTTTACGCCGGCTACCGCTGCTGTCTTTAAGTTATGAAGCAGTGTCACAAACTGACCGCCTTCGATAACGTTCTTCTTGTAGGTAGCAACACCTTCATCATCGAAGGTTGCCTTAACGAGGGCATCTGCTCTCATTGGGTCATCGGTTAAGGTTACGATATCCGCCGCAATCTTTTCACCTTCCTTGCCCTTTAAGAGGGAAAGGCCCTTCTGGGCTGCTTCTGCGGAGAATACGGAGGAGTAGGTAGAAAGCATGCTTGCCATTACCTTATTGGAGAACACCACCGGATACTTGCCGCTTGGAACAGACTCTGCGCCGATGGTATCTACCGCATCCTTTACTGCTTCCTTTGCAATTTTTTCAATATCGAAAGACTCGAACTTGCCGGAGGAAACTTCCATGCCGTCGTACATTTCTTCCCCTTCAGCTACTACTGCCATGCCATAGGTAAAGGAGAATGCAGCGCTGTCTTCTAAATCAAGACCGTTGGAATTATACAGGGCAGTCTTACTTTCCACAAAGCCGGCATAAGCCTGGGTACCGTCTACCACACGGTTGTCGGTAGCGTAAATCTGCTTCTGTAAATCCAGTGCAAAATCAATTACTTCTGCAGCAGTCGGAAGCTTCACTTCTTCCTTTTCAAGCACAGCGTAGGTGTCACCCTTGGTGTGGATAAATGCCTGCTCGTCACTTTCGATGGACTTGGCATTTTCAAGGGCACGTTCCACTAAGGAAACCGCTTCTTCTTCGGATAAATGCTCGGTGGAGGCATAACCCATCTTGCCGTTTACCAGACACTTTAAACAAACGCCTAAATTAGAACCGGTGGCAAATCCTTTTACCTCTGTCTTAAAAATTTCGGTCTGGGTTTCTGCAGACTCACTATAATAAAGCTCGTAATCTTTTACTTCTTTTTCTGCGGCAGCTGCAATGACTGCCTGTTTAAATTCCTGATAGTTCATATTAGCGACCTCCTACTGTAATGGATGATACACGGATAAGCGGCTGGCCAACGTCGGTTGGGATGCTGCCGGAGGAAGCTCCGCACATACCCTGTCCGCGCTCTAAGTTCTTGCCTACCATGTCAATGTTCATCAGAATATCGGAGCCCTTACCAATCAGGCTGGCACCACGTACCGCTTCTTTAATTTCACCATTCTTGATGATATAGCCTTCCGCAACGGAGAAGTTGAACTGACCGGTTAACGGATTTACGGAACCGCCGCCCATCTTCTTTGCGTAAAGACCGTTTTCGATGGAAGCGATGATGTCCTTATCTTCGTCATTACCTGCTGCAATAAAGGTATTTGTCATACGGGAGGTTGGCTCGTAAGCGTAGCTCTGACGACGGGAGTTTCCGGTAGGAGCCATGCCCATACGTCTGCCGTTTAATTTATCTACCATGTAGGACTTTAAGACACCGTTTTCAATGAGTACATTCTTGCGGCCCGGTGTACCTTCATCATCGATATTAATGGAGCCCCATGCATTTGGAATAGAACCGTCATCGATGGCGGTAACCTTTTCATTTGCAATCTGCTGACCCAATTTACCTGCAAATACAGACTGACCGAGAGCCACACAGGAAGCCTCTAAGGCATGTCCGCAAGCTTCGTGGAAAATAACACCGCCGAAGGCATTTTCAATGGCAACCGGCATAACGCCTGCGTCTATGTAGCCTGCGTTAATCATAGTGATGGCCTGTCTTGCCGCCTCTAAACCAACTTCCTTTGGCGGGAATAAATCAAACAGTTCCATGCCAACTCTTGCACCAGGGGAGCAGCTTCCGGTCTGGTTTTCGCCGTTCTTGCTTGCAATGGCACTGACTGCGATTCTGGTACGAATCTGGCGGTCTTCTGCAAACAAGCCTTCGCTGTTGGCAACTAAAATATTATGGTCTACATCAAGGAAAGAACCGGTCACCTGGGAAATATCCTGATGATAATCCTTTGCTGCCAGGCATGCTTCCTTTAAGAAATCTACCTTGTAGGCATTTTCTACGGATACCGGCACAATCTTTACCGGATGAATGTCGCCAAAACGACGCTCTCTAAGTACTACATTTGCAATTGCCGCACTGCCTGTTCCGAGAGCATCAGCCACACGTCTTGCACAGGCAAGGATAGCACCTCTCTCTAAAGAAGAAGTAGAGCCGGAAACACAACGGGTTCCCTGGAATACACGGATACCTACACCGGCGATTACCGCATCCTCAATTTTGTCAACCTTTGCGGAAACCATCTGAATGGCCTTCTGGTTGGTGTGTTCTGCGAACACTTCTGCATAATCCGCACCGGTGGATAAAGCAATTCCCAGTGCTTCTTTTACCAAGCTTTGTGGTAACATTTTTAATCCTCCTTTGTTTTGCGAAGCAAAATGCCCGCCCGCTTATGCGGGCAGAGGATTTTCCCTCACTTTAAAAATTCAACGGCAGAAAACTACTTTCTGCCGTTGCTGTTTTCATATTCTGTTTTACTGCAATTTAGCAGTAGAATCTGAAGTTACATTACGCCTCGACACGGGCGGGTAAATTTCCGTTTTCCACGTCAAGCACAATGGTCTGTCCCGGTGCCACCGCGTCGGATAAAATAAGGCGGGCACTCATGGTTTCCACAGTTTTCTGAAGGTATCGCTTCAGCGGTCTTGCACCATATGCCGCATCGTAACTCTGGGCAATGGCAAATTCCTTTGCTTCCTCTGTCATGCGGATGGAAATTTCCCTGTCTGCCAGGCGCTTGTTCAAATCGGAAATCAACAACTCCATGATACCACAAACATTGGATTTTGTTAATGGGCTAAAGGTAATTATTTCATCCAAGCGGTTTAAAAATTCCGGACGGAAGTGACCGCGAAGCTCGTTCATTACCATCTGCACATTTGCTTCGTCGATGCTACCATCTTCCTTGGCACCGTCCAGCAGATAGTGGGAACCGATGTTGGAGGTCATGATGAGAATGGTATTCTTAAAGTCCACGGTTCTTCCCTGGGAATCGGTAACACGGCCATCGTCTAAAATCTGCAGCATCACGTTGAACACATCAGGATGGGCCTTTTCGATTTCATCAAAGAGCACCACGGAGTAAGGCTTTCTGCGCACTGCTTCGGTGAGCTGGCCGCCCTCTTCGTAGCCCACATATCCAGGAGGCGCTCCGATAAGTCTGGATACAGAGTACTTCTCCATATACTCGCTCATGTCGATGCGGACCATATTCTGCTCGTTATCGAACAGAGCCTCCGCCAGGGATTTTGCAAGCTCGGTTTTGCCGACGCCTGTCGGACCCAGGAATAAGAAGGAACCGATTGGCTTGGTCGGGTCTTTGATGCCTGCCTTGGAACGAAGGATGGCGTCTGCCACCTTTTCCACCGCTTCATCCTGACCGATAACTCTTTTATGAAGCTCTGCGTCCAGATGCAAAGTCTTGTTTCTTTCACTTTCGGTAAGCTTTGCAATCGGGATGCCGGTCCAGCGGGAGACAATCTTTGTGATTTCTTCCTCATCCACGTTTTCGTGAACCAGAGTATGACCTTCTGCTGCCACCTTTGCTTCTTCGTCCTCCAACTGCTTCTTTACCTCCGGCAGCTTGCCGTATTTTAACTCAGCCGCCTTATTTAGGTCGTAATTGCGCTCTGCCATAGCAATTTCCGCATTGATGTCTTCCAACTGCTCTCTGAGACGCTGAACGCGTTCTACGGATGCTTTCTCGTTGTCCCACTTGGCCTTCTGGCCCGCAAATTCTTCCCGCAGCTCTGCCAGCTCCTTCTGCAGGTTGGAAAGACGCTCCTTGCTTAAGCGGTCGTCCTCTTTCTTTAAAGCAGCCTCTTCAATTTCCATTTGCATAATACGGCGCTTCACATCGTCCAGTTCCGTTGGCATAGAATCAAGCTCTGTTTTAATTAAGGCGCAGGCTTCATCCACCAGGTCAATGGCTTTATCCGGCAGGAATCTGTCGGAAATGTAGCGGTTAGACAGTGTTGCCGCAGATACCAGGGCACCGTCGTTGATTTTTACGCCGTGATAAACCTCGTAGCGCTCTTTCAAACCACGCAGAATGGAGATAGTATCCTCCACCGTCGGTTCGTCCACATGCACCGGCTGGAAACGACGCTCTAAGGCCGCATCCTTTTCCACATACATACGATACTCATTTAAGGTTGTTGCACCGATACAATGCAGCTCACCGCGGGCCAGCATCGGCTTTAACATATTGCCGGCATCCATGGAGCCCTCGGTTTTTCCGGCACCCACAATGGTATGCAGCTCATCAATGAAAAGAATAATTTTTCCTTCGCTCTTTTTTACTTCTTCCAATACCGCCTTTAAACGTTCCTCAAACTCGCCGCGGTACTTGGCACCGGCAACCAGAGCGCCCATATCCAGGGCGAACAAGGTTTTATCCTTTAAGCCTTCCGGCACGTCTCCGGCCACAATACGCTGGGCAAGACCTTCCACCACGGCGGTTTTACCAACGCCGGGCTCACCGATTAACACCGGATTGTTCTTTGTTTTTCTGGACAGAATACGAATCACGTTTCTGATTTCAGAATCACGGCCGATAACAGGATCTAACTTCTGTGCTCTGGCACGCTCCACCAGGTCATAACCGTATTTTTCTAAGGTATCATAGGTTGCTTCCGGGTTGTCGGTAGTAACCTTCTGGTTGCCACGTACCTCCGCGAGCACCTTAAGAAAACGTTCCTTGTCGATACGGAAATTCTTAAACAATTCCTTTAAATCCCTGCCGCTGTTCTTAAGTAAGCTCAAGAATAAATGCTCCACAGACACATAGGAGTCGCCCATGTGCTTTGCCTCATCCTCAGCGTAAATGAGTACCTTGTTTAAATCATTGCCGACATATACCTGCCCGCCGGACACCTTCGGTCTTTTGTTTAATAATCCATTCAGCTGTGCTAAAAACACTTCCGGCTGAATTTCCATTTTCTCAAATAGTTTAGCAATTAAGCTGTCCTCCATGGTAAGGAGGCTGTAAAGCAAATGTTCCGGCACAAGCTCCTGATGTCCGAAGTCATATGCCAGTTTCTCGCAGTCCTGCACTGCCTGTAGCGATTTCTGGGTAAATTTACTGATGTTCATAGACATTCCTCCTTTAAAATTTCTTATTTCATATTAGCGCCATTGAGAGTATGAGTCAGGCAAACACGGATACAAAAAATATAAAATGAATTGTTCAATGACGTTATATCATCTTTTGTTAGCACTGTCAAGAGGTGAGTGCTAAAATTGTCAGACTTTAATTAAATCTTAATCTTCAAGCCCTTTGTTTATGCGGTTTGTAGGACTTTGCAATTTATAACAATACTCTAAAAATGCCCTTTGGCTAATAATTTGGCTAAAATACCACCGTCCAATTAGTCAGACAGTGGTATTTCTTTAGAAATTTACTATTCTTTCTATTCTCTGCATTTCCTTTTCAGTACGTTCTGTACTGCAATGATTATACACATTCATAGTAATTTGTGCATCACTATGCCCCATAATATCTTGCAGGGCTTTCACGTCCATACCCTTGCTTGCTAATAAGGTACAGCCTGTATGCCGGAGAACATGAGCCGACAAATGCGGAAGTGCTTCTTCATTTGCCTTGTTGTACGCTTTCTCAATATTAGAAAGAAAGCTGTTCACTGCATTTGTTGCCAGTGGTTGCCCATTGCCGGAGAGAAAAACAAAATCAGTATAACCGTCAACTTCTGCACTGCATCTTCTGCCCAATAATAAATTTTGCTTTTTAACACTCACAAATGCCCTATAAACGCTCTCTGTCATTGGAATTGTTCTAACTCCTGCTTCTGTCTTTGGTGTGCTTATATGGAACTCACAGCCATTTCCAAGGTTCTTATAAACCAACTGATGATTTACATTTATTGTCCTTTTCTTCATATCCACATCTGCCCACCGTAAACCAGTAAGTTCGCCACACCGCATACAAGTTCCGATTGCTATAGTTATAAATGGAGTATGTAAATTATAGCAGGAGTTATTACAAAAACTAATCAGCTTCTGCACTTCTGCTTCACTCAAAGGTTTCTTTTCCTCTGCATCTGCTTTAAAATCTTTCATGCAATCTTTAGCGGGATTCTTTCTAATTATATCATCGTCCACCGCTATTTCTAACGATGAAAATATCAAATTATGCAATAATTTAATGGTATTCCGTTTCAAACCTTTTGCATTGCAATCCGTGTAAAAATCTTTAATTTGCGACTTCTTTATTTTTGCAACTTCCTTATTTCCGATTGCAGAAGTTTCTACATTGTTTTTCCACATACTAATATAGTTTGCTTTTGTTGTAGGCTTAATGCCTATATTCAACTTCATATTCATTTCAAATAAGCGGTTCAAGGTTATTTTTCCGGCAGAAGTATCAATTCCCTCAAAATCATCAATTTGAAACCGTTTTTCTTGCTCTCGTAAATCTTCTAAACATCTTGCACATATATAGGAAACTTTACCTTTTGAATTAGTATATTTAGCATAATATCTACCGTCTTTCCGTTGATATTCGCCCTCGTTTAATTTATTTCCAAAACTGTCCTTTCTTTTTTTATTTGCCATAACATAGCCCTTTCTATACAATGCAGGGGCATCTGCATTGTAGACACCCCTTAGGTTTTCCGATTTAAAATCGGTTTATTTCTGCTTTCCTGCTTTGTCCTCTAAATATCCGGACTTAATGAAACTATGTAAAAGAATCAATGTTCTTTCATCCTCTATCTGCTCAAGCATTTCTGCCGCTTCCTTGCGAAGTTCTTCTTTACTCATGGCATTCCTCCGACTTTAAAGCAGATAAATCCGCATGCAGAACCTTTTCGAGTTTATCTTCAATAGATTCAAAATAATCTGTAATAGCGTACAATGCTTGCCCGGCAGTTTCCCAGTTGCCCTGAATATGGTTTAAAGTTTCTTTAGATGCTTCTCGCATATCAAAATCATAGTGACTAATAAACATTCTAAGCAAGGAAACACCCTTCACTGCCTCGTTATATACTGCTTCCATATCATCAATCAATTTGCTTTCAAACTTTGTTAATTCAACCATTAGAATGCACCGCCTTTCGCTCTAACGCCTCTAAGTCCTGCAAAATCTGCTGTTTTACATTATCAGGATATAATTCAAAAATTTCTGCATTTGTGGTTCTTTTAAGCATACAAAGCATGAATGCGTAAAAATATTCTGCATTATAGCCAAAAGGCAACCATGTAACCAAATCAATTAATTTCTTGTGTTCTTCTTTGTAAATTGTTTTCTTCTTTTGCATTGGTATAACCTCCAAAAAATTATTATTGCAGGAAGTCCGACACAATGATAAAATATTTTGTGTGGGCTTATGCCTGCCGTTAGTTGATTAGTCTTGTTCGCTTTGGTCGGTGGAGCAGGACTAATCTTTTTTATTTTTCTATTTCCGCCTTTAAAAGTTTAATGCCTTTTAGAATTGCATCTGTTCTCGATACTCCCAACGCATTAGCAACAAACTGAATTTCTTGCTTTTCCTCGTCCGTCAATCGAATATTCAAATCGTTCTTTCTAGCATTTTCCTTTGGCGGTCTGCCAGTTCTAGGGCTCATTTTTTGCACCTCACTTCCATTTAATGCCCTTGCAATAATTATTATATTATTGTCCTCGCAAAAAGTCAATATAAATTTTATATTATCACTGTTGTGTTATTTTCGTTTTTATGTTATACTACTTTTGTAGAAACTTCCATTTTTTCATGCTCTGTATAACTTCATTAGCAAGTCCGGCATTTACTTTGTAGATGTCGGATTTTGTTATTACTTATAATTTTCTCTTGCTTCTATTCGCTTCATTGCCAAATATTCCGTTTTACTCTCTAAATGCTCTTTAAAATTGCTTAAACCGCATCTGTACTGTCCTGCTTCTGCTATCTCTAAACTATCAAGCAATTCTTTTTTACCCTGCCCATATCGCACCTTCCGCAAACCGCTTTCTTTTAAATTCCGAACCTTACTATATGACAAGTTCATTTCTTCCGCTATCTGTGTTCCTGCTTTTCCTTTTTTATAAAATTCTTCAATAATTCTATATTCCGAAGCACTCACAGAACGCTCTAAAATGCCCCACAATGCAGTTTTTTCATACTCTGCATAAACTTCTTCAATCACTTCATTTTCTAGGTCAAATTCGCTTGCTATGGTGTCAGCAAAACTCATTTCTTTTCCATCATCATTATCAATAGGAACATCTAAAGAAAGTAGGTTACACTGATGCAGTTTTATATCTTGAATTTCTGCAAATTCCATTCCCATAAATTCTGCAACTTCAAAATCTGTCGGAGTATGCCCCAACTCATTAGAAAGAATTTCAACTGCTCTCTTGTATTCTCTGATTTTCTGCCGGTAATGCACTGGAATACGAATAATAAAACCACTATCTTCTAAATATCTTACAATGCACTGTTTGAACCAATAGGAAACATATACAGAAAACCGTCCTTTGCATTCTTCATATCCATCTATAGCGGAAAGCAACCCGAAAAAGCACTGATTTAAAAATTCATCTTCTTCTGCAAAGCAAAGAAATGGTTTAATAATTTTCTTCATAAGCCCTAATAAATTAAAATACAGTTGCTCTAAAAAGGGCTTTCGTTCTTCCTGTGTACTGCATTTTATCATCTTCACAAGTTCCTCGTTACTTATTTTCGCCACCTCCCTTTTAAGGTGTAGGGCGGAAAACTCCGCCCACTACAACACTTATACAATTACTCTGCTTCTTGCTGTCCGTTGTTTTCATTCAAGTACGCATCAATATACTTTTTAAATCTCATTTCTTTTTACCTCATGCTTACTCAGCAAACGAATCGGAAATTGCTGTTCTTATTGTTTCGCTATCTTTTGCCGCTTCCTTCAACATACTGTCCAAAAATGGATTATCAGAATGTTCCTCAATTCTTTGCATAACTACGGAAAGGTCACGAATCGGTGCAATATCTTCAACTAACTTTACTGCCGAAGCATAGCTTTCTGCTTTTCCGCTCTTCCATTCTGCAATTTCTTCACTATGGCCGGAGAGACCGAAAGCATATTCTGAAATATTTGAATCAGAATCCAATGCCAACTTGTAAAGTAACAAATTTCTTGCTTCTCCTTTTGCATTTCTAAGTGCATTTGAAATCAAAATTGCCTTTTCGCTCTGACTTTCTGCCGCTTTAATTCTTAAATAGGCTTTATTTGCTACATCACTGTCAGAACCATCAGAATAATCATTTGTCCAGCGCTGTTCGAAGGTCCGCAAAGTTTCTTCACCAAGTGCTGCTATCGCTATGACATGTTTTTCTCTCTTATCTGTTTCTTTTGCATCTGGGCTCCAGTCTCTAATTACAATATCCATCTGCTTTTCAAGAGCAGATAAAACTCCTAATTTCGTATCGAGTGGAGCTTCAATTCCAACCTCAGATAATTCAATTCCATTTTTCTCTGCAATTACCGCAAGCATTCTGCCGCTATAGTAATCCTTTGCACCGTACCTGTCCTTAATTGCCAGGATTTCAGACTTTGAAAGCGGAATATCCTTTAAAGCCAAAATCTTTTCTAAAGCCGCAGTATCAATTTTCTTTGCCTTTTCAATTTCTGTTTCTCGAATGTCGATAATATAGGTCATTGCGCTATCCATGCTTTCTATACGCTTATCGGCAATGGTTTTATCAAAAGCCTCGTTGATTTCCTTAATACGCGCCTTGTAAAAAGGTGCATCCGGCTTAAAATTAGCTTCTACTTCCTTTAATGCCTTATCTCTCTCTGCCATAGCAACTTTATACTGCTCCGCATAATCAATCTTGATTGCTTGCAGTAGTGATGTTAATTCCTTAATTGTCATAAATACCTCTTTCCGGCTAAATAGCCTTTTTATTATTTTTGATTTTTAAAACTAGGGGCTTTTTTCTTGCTTGTAAAGATTTGAGTAGGCAAGCAGGGTAATGCAGGACTTTCTATATAACCCCCACACGGTACTTTCTAAAGTCCTATTGATTTTCACTTTGCCCCACTACTACAAAAGCACATCTAAAACCGCTTATTTTTGCTATGTACTTAGACAGTGTAAGTGCTAATCAATACTTGCAAATACCTTATTTATGCCACTTCAAGCCCCTTTTATTATCTTTCAGCTAATAGATTGGCTAAAAATCATCTACATATTACCCAGTTTTGGAAGTTCCGAAGCAGTTAATGCTCTCTTATCATCAAGTGGTTTTATTTCTATTTTCTGTGTATCTGAATACTGAAAATGATTTTTCTGTAACCAAATTGCATAAGGGAAAGCAACCTCGCCTTGAAGTGTTGCGGTAGTGAGCAACGAATTTATATATTCTTTCGCCCTGCTTATCAACCGTCCTGCTTCACATTCTTCTTGTTGCCACTTCCACACAGCTTGTCTACTTACTCCAAGGGCAAGTGTCATACTTTCAACCGTTGGAATAAATTTACTTTGAGCGCAAGTATTAAAATATAAATCTAATCGTTCGGAAATACCTTGAACATCATGTTTTGACACTGGAGGAAGCCTGCGGAACTTGTCGAATATGCTTAAAATATTGCTATTCTCAACAATTTCAACATTTTCTTTCCAATTAGTGGGACTATTATTCGCTCTTGCCATATTTCCTCCTTTCTGCATAGAACGCTCTAAAATGCGTTTTAACGCTCTTTTTTATAATGTCAACTTTTCCCGTTGAACTTAGCCTTTTCTTTCAAATTTGAACCACACATGGACTTCTAACACATTTCATGCCGTTTTACTTCCTGCTAATCAGCAACATAACCTAGAAAACCATCGAGTGAACTTGCTTTCTGTTTTGTTTCTTCTGATGCAGGCTTATTTCCATCAAGAAAATCATTCAATAATATTGCTAACGTAGTAGCTTCTGCCCTATCTAAAGTCAATCCCTTATAAGGTTTAATCGTGCCGTTCCTGCGCTCCCAGTTCCTTAAATCAATCACTGGTTTTTCTTTGTTCCAAGATACAATATTCAATTCCTTTCGAACCGAACCGCTTTCGGATAACACACCGATGTTTTTCTTGATTTCAAACTCAATTCTTCTTTCTTCCATTTTCTTTTTCCTCACTCTCATATAATTTTCTTTAAATTGCTCTCTGTTCTCATGCGCTTTTCTGTGACACTTCCGGCAAAGCAATACAAGCATATCAAGGCTTTCCGTTCCTAAAATCTTTGGATATTCCAAATGATGAACCTCTAGCAATCCGCTTTTTCGTGGTATATAACCGCAAAATTCACAAATGCCATACCTGCTAGTACACTTTGCTTCTCTCAAAGCACGTTCAAACACTGCTTGCCGTTTTTCTTTCCATTTCTCTGTTTTTAAATACTTGTGATACCTCAATAAGACACCTCACTATACATGGTATAGTATCTATATACTAAGTCAAAATGTCATAACCCTACTCGTTATATTTACATTACAGTTATTACAATTTGTCACAACCTCGTTTTTCCCTTGTAGTTATTTTGCTTTGCTTATGACACACTGTCACAACTTTACTTCCAAAGTTATTACAAACTGTCATAGCGATTTTATTTATTCTGCCACTCTTTCCATTTTGTACTGTAAGTATAGATACTTCTTTGTTGGTTTGCCCTGCCATCAGAAACTTTTTTTATAAATCCATGCTCTATTAGAGAATCAATATCAGCATATAAATCCCTTGTATTTGATTTAGGGTATAAACCAAAAACATTAGAAAGCAGGAAGTGATTTAAATAAAAGTATTTTCTGCCACTATCTGCCTTGTATTCCTCTATATCGGGGAAGTCATTCTTTGGTCGACTCTTTGCTCCAAAATACTGCGTTTTAGCATAAACATACAACATTCTCTGCCTTGCTGTTAAATCCTTAAATGCAGGGCTTATAAGCATTGAATAGCATATATTCGTAGTTGTGTCTGTCTGCTTCTTTCCATTGCTTATATATTCATGTTCACGGTTACTGCTAAGGCTTTCAAAAGGCATATATGGGTGCTTACTATTTACTTTCCTCGCCATTTTCGCCCTGCTTTCTTTTAATAGTTATTGATTGCTCTGTCTAAAATCTGAATATCAATTCTTACTGACCGCCCAAATCTACGAACGGCTTTTTCGCGTTCTGCAATCTGCATCAAGACATTTCTGCTTATTTTATACCTCTCTACTGCCTGCGGAACTGTAGCAAGTTTTGTGACGGTATCACTATAAGTCGCTTTATACATCGCCTTACCTCCATTGACTAAAAATCTGAATTTACTTGTCGACTTTCAACTCATTTACTCTTTACACATCTAAGTTTATCATGTTATAATTGCATTAAATTATAAACTTTCGGAGGTGTATTATGACTTTTGAAGAGCAAAAACGAATTTTTAGTGCAAATTTAAAGAGTGCAATGAAATCGAAAGATATATCAAAATTACAACTTGCTAATAAACTGGGTTATTCGCTAGATACAATAAGCAAATACACTAGCGCAAAAGCTCCTCAATTTCCTCCATTGGAAATCATGGGAATTATCGCAAAAGAACTAAATGTTGATGTTGCGTATTTGCTGGGTGAGATAGATTGCAAAAAAGTTTCAGCACAAAGACTTCAAGATATAACAAATCTCTCTACCAAATCTAGTAATACGCTTTCAGAACTTTGTAAAAATGATATATACAAAGAAATGTTAGACAGCCTTTTTTCCTCTGACTACATCAAAATTGTTTTAACCGATTTATATCAGTATTTGCATTGCCACAACAAAAGAGTGTATGTAAATGATATGATACTCAAAGAAGAAGAATTGTACACTGATAAGCCACTTCAAAAAATATACAAATCCTCTGCCTTAGACAGTTATGGAAAAATGATTGAAGAACTTTTTAATAATAATGATAAATCTGCAAATGAAATGTTTGCACTGACCTATTTTAAAGAAATGTTAGAGTTAATTGATAGTTTAGTTTCAGACATTGGTACGGAAGAAACATACTATAATGAAGAAACCGAAGAACTTACAACTTGCAAATTGTCACATGAAGAAATTGTAAATACCGTTAATAACTATTTAAAACCTCTGCAGGAGATGTCAAATGACAAATTATACCATCAACCAGCCACCTTTTACATAGAAAACATAAAACAACTTATTGCAACGTGCAATTCAAATACAACAAAAGACTATCAGCCTTGAGCCGGTAGTCTTTCCTTTTGGCTAATTTTCGGCTAATATTTTTTATAATCAGACGAAAACAGACGAACAAACTATTTTCTGTATAAGTCCTGCAATCCCTTTATTTATGCGTATTCCAAGTATAGATGAACAAAGACGATACATACAAAATACTTACAAGAGGTGAGTGCTAAAATTGTCAGACTTTAATCTTTTTCTAATCTTTGCATTGCACATTTCTGTTTTTTTATACATTTTCCAACCACCGGTTGAGTGATTTTTCTCCATTCAGTTGCCTGTTTTCAACCATTTTTCCATTTCTTTTTCTTTTCCTACCCCTTATAATGAAATCAAATTCTACGACAGAAAGGAAACCAACCAATGAATAAAACCTTAGGCGCACGTATCGCAGAACTCAGAAAAGAAAAAGGATTAACTCAAGAAGAACTGGCAAAACAGCTTGATATCTCCTCCCAGGCCGTCAGCAAATGGGAGAAGGATATTTCCTGTCCGGATATTATGATACTTCCTACTCTTTCCAAAATTCTTGGTGTCAGCATCGAAACCCTGCTTACCGGGGAAGCGGAAACAACCTATGTTCCGGAGGAAAAACGAAAAAGCTTTGAGGAAACTATTCTTTATATTCATGTAAAGGAAGGAACAGAGAATATCCAGTTAAATCTTCCATTGCCGTTGCTTCAGACACTCTTAGTAGACGGCGGCATGTCCCTAGACTGGCTGGGCTTGTCCTGTACCGCGGACAAAATCAATTGGTCACAGATTATTAAACTGGTAGAACATGGGGCCATGGGCAAGCTGTTTGAATTAACCGACGTAGATACCCTGATTGAAATTATTGTAAAGTAGGGGGGATATATGAAACTTGTATTCTATGTAAACAGGCGCCGGATTCCTATTCCCTTTCCTGATTGGTTACTGCTCAATACCGTTACTCTTTGCAAAATGTCCCAAATGCCCGGCTTTTCTACCTGGCAGCTTTCTTTTTCCAAGGAGCAGCTTCGGAAAATCAGAAAATCTTTACGGAAGATGCGGAAAATTCATGGGCACCTTTGTCTTTTCGACCTGGATGATGGCGTAGGTATGGAATTAGGGGAAAAAGTACAAATATTTTTGTAAATTTCTTCTTGTTATTTTGTTCATTATCCCTTATCATATTATATGAAATTATCTAAAACTTTTTAGATATCTGGGAGGATAACAAAATGGACATCAAAGCTATTCTATTCGATTTGGACGGCACCCTGCTTCCTATGGATCAGGACCTGTTCATGAAATACTATTTCGGTGCACTGGCAGCAAAACTGGTGCCGCTCGGTTACGACAAAGAAACGTTAGTAAACAATGTGTGGGCGGGCACCAAGGCCATGGTAATGAATGACGGCACCAAAACTAACGAGGATGCTTTCTGGGACACCTTCTGCTCCCTTGTAGGCAAAGACTGCCGTGTGGATATACCGGTGTTTGATTCCTTTTACCTCAACGAATTTGCCGCCGCCAAAAATGCCTGTCAGCCTACGCCGGCCGCAAAAGAAGTCATCGACCTCATCAAATCATCCGGCAAGCGCCTGATTCTTGCCACCAACCCGCTGTTCCCGGCAATTGCAACAGAAAACCGCATCAGTTGGGCAGGACTTTCCAAAGAAGACTTTGAACTGTTTACCACTTATGAAAACAGCCGCTACTGCAAGCCGAATCCAAAGTATTATACCGAAATTTTAGAAAAGACCGGTCTTGCGCCGGAAGAATGTCTGATGGTGGGAAACAATGCCGAAGAGGATATGATTGCAGAAACTCTTGGCATGCAGGTATTTTTACTCACCGACTGCCTAATTAATGAGAAAAATGCGGATATCACAAAGTATCCGCAGGGTGGGTTTGAAGAATTGAAAACGTTCTTAAAAGAGCTTATATAATAGTAACATTCTACATTTCAAAAAACGAAAAGGAGCATATGCAGGACAAAACATTCCCGCTTATGCTCCTTTTTGTTTTACATTTTATTTGTTAAAACAATCAAACCGTCATATTTAGTCATCCCGGCAATCGTTAGAACACCGTTCTCTATAGTTGCAGAAATGCCCTCTCTGCAGAATAATTCCGCAGTTTCCCAATCAACATTATCACCCGGCAATGAGATAGTAAGCGGTTCTTCCCTATCCTCAAAGGAATGTACCACCACAAGCATCTGCTCCTTATCATCACTGACACGGCATACCGCCTGCCAGCCCTTCAAATGGTTGTAGCTCTTATTTAACGGGCCGTAAATATAATTGCGTCCATACTTAATGACCGGTGCACAAACCTTATACAGGCGGATGCTTTCCTCTACAATCTTCCACTGCCAGTCCTCCAAATCGTACACATCACCGGAAAGGCACATTCTGCCAAGGAAGGTATTACATAAAGAATAATACAGACGCTTTTCATCGTCGGTTTTCCGCAGTACCGCCCAAATTTGGCTCTGTGCAGGTAAAATTGCCCTGGATACATTGGCGGCAATGACCGGAATCGCCTGCCATTCGTGGGCATCAGAGAAGGATGCCATGTTGGTAAGCGCCTGCATGGACGGTTCTAAACGGTGACCGCCGGAGGAGCAGTTTTCAATAACCAGCTCCGGCATGCGCTCCCGCATTCTCCGGAAGAACTTTTGGGAACCCATCATATTCTGACGAAGACCTTCTCCTAAGGATTCTGCGCCGTCACAACCGATACCGATGTTGTCGTTATAATCCACCTTGATGTAGCCGAACCCGTCCTGCTCCAAACGGTCAATGACGCGCTCCTCCAGATAGTCCTGCACCTCCTGCTTTCTCATATCGAGGAAACGGCGGCGGCAGGTCTGGATTGGGTAGCCGTCACGGGTAAGCAGCATCTCCTCCTGCTTGAAAATGTCGGAGGAATCCCCCGCATTTTCCATCTCAAACCAAAGACCCGGAATCATGCCGGCTTTTCTGGTTTCCTCCGCAATATATGCCAGGCCCTTTGGGAAGCGGTCACGGTTTACAATCCAGTCGCCAATGTCGGACCAGTCGCAACCGTTCTTTAAATGCCAGCCTGCATCAATCACGCAGTATTCGATACCCTTGCCCTTCAGGATGTTGATAATCTTCAACATGTTTTCTTCCGTCGGATTGCCCCAAGTGGTGCAATACTCATTAAATACAATCGGAAGACTCTTTTCCACCTCAGGCACGCAGGTTAAATTTTCTCTTTGTGCCATGGTCAGACGGTGGCTGATGCCATCCACATCTTCCTTTGCAACGGTAAGAATTGCCTTCGGTGTTTCAAATACTTCGCCCTTCTCTAAGTTCTTGGTCCAGTGACCAAATTCACGGTCGGCAAGACCGCCGGACAGGGACACTCGCTCATCAATGTTGAAAACCTCCATCTGCCAGGAAGCCGGATGGGCAAGCTGGGCACCGATGCCGTAGCCAAATTTAGTATCCTCCGCAATCATCCAAGGGAAGTAGCGGCGCACCGGCATGGAACCAACCTCACCAAAGCGCACACTGTTTGCCCCGATACGGATCCAGGCAGGCTCTAACTGCAAATCTAAGAAAGGAGTGCTCTCTAACTTACCTTCCATGCTCCACTTACTCTGCATGCGGTGAAGTACAAAGTCCTCCATACGGAGTTCTCCGCTGATTCCGGAAAAAGCACAAATGTTGAAGGAAGACACCATTTCCATGGTTACAGGTTCTTCCCTCATGGAGCAAACCTGAGAATACATTTTCATATAAGGAGTGCCCTCTTCGTATTCCAAAACATGGGTTGCTTCCACATCGTTGTTTTCCAGTGTTGTAATAATCTTTTTAACAGCGCCATCTTCCACTGTCTGGCTCTTAAATTTAAGCCCCTTAGTGGTTGCAGTGTTTTTTAAGGAATGTCCGTGAATAAAACCATCGGAATAAGCATCCCCCACCAGCTTCATCTGCACCACCGGCTCAATATTCCACCATCCGTCCATAACCAGCTTGTCCTGATAGCCCTCCGGCAAAAGTGCCAAACCACAAAGCTCCGACTCTGTATCCAGCAGATACAGTGCCCACATATCTCCCAATTGAAATTTACTATATATCGTTTTCATGCTCCTATCCCCTTACATTTATCGATAACGTTTTACTACATTACCCGCAAAATCCTTCCAGTGGAACTCTCCGTTCTCCAAAGTCATATAACCGTGATGGCTGTCCTCCTTTGGCAGGGATGCAGAACCCGGGTTCATATATACATATCCGTCATGCTCCACACACTTTGGAACATGGGTGTGGCCACAGAGCAAAATATCGCCCTTTTGTAACGGAGGCGGATTAAATTCTCCGTACACATGTCCGTGGGTCGCATAAAGCAGTCGGTTGCCCAAATCAAACACCGCATAGTCCGCTAAAATCGGAAATTCCAACACCATCTGGTCCACATCTGCATCACAGTTTCCCCTCACACAAAGAATGCTTTCTTTTCGCTCATTCAACAGGGCAATTACTTTCTTAGGCGCATAATCTCGTGGCAGGTCATTTCTCGGACCATGATATAAAATATCCCCCAGTAACAGCAGACGATCCGCCTTCTCCCTATCGAATGCTTTTAATACTTCCTTACAATAAAATTCCGAACCATGAATGTCGGATGCAACTAACCATTTCATAACAAATTCTCCTCTCCGAATTTGATTTTATTATAAAGCAACCAAAGCAGGATTTCCATGGATATTTTGCTCTCTTTCGGTTAAAACATGATAAGGCGCAGGAATTTAATTCCCTGCGCCATTTTTACACCTGTTTATTTCTTTAAAAGCCTCCGCCACTTCATCACAACCTCAAGCAGTGTTCCTGTCAAAATACAAACTACAAATACCACAGTCCATATCTGCCAAAGATTATCAGTTTTTCCGCCGCCCGGGTCTGTTCCTTCTGTGTGAAACAGAGCTCCCAGGCAAAAGCCCAGAACATAACCGCCCGCTGTAAACCACGGAACATATTGTTTTCTTGCAAGCAATGAAACAAACAAAGCTGCTGTGCCCACTATAAGCAAATCAACCGGCCACTCTTTCATGCCGTGCAAGCCAAAGAAAGCGTAACGGCAAAGCACAAAACCAAGCAATAGTATGCCAAAAGAAATCAAATGGGCAAACAAAACTTTTTTATTTTCTTGTAATAATGCTTTGAATCCTTTACTCATTCTCCTGTGCCTTCATTTGCTCTACCAGTTCTTTGGTAATTCGGTCCTGTTCTTCATAGTAAGCATTCAACTCTTCGTCTGCAATCCGGACACGCTCCACCAGACCTTCTTCATAAATGTCGGAATATAAGAAACCTTCCACATTTACCCGATCATCTTTGATATTACCACCCTCCGGCTTGCGAGGATATTCCAGCACAAAATCAATGGAGTAAAACGGAACATTCCTGCGGTCAAAGACTTCCTTTAATTCCAGCAGCACCTCTGCAGCGCGTTCTATGGTTACCACATCATCCTCTACGTAAACAACCATACAACCGGCTTTTTTGCCAAGTTCCCGGATATCATATTTTTTATCTAAAACCAGTTCCTCTATGATGTAATAATACTCCGGATAATAATCTGCCGGAAGCTCCACATCTGCCGGCCGGAAGCCTACCTGCAAATCCCCATAGGCAATAAAGCTGGTAAACGGATAATCCGGCGCTTCCAGTACTTCATCCGCCAGGGCGCGGTATTCCATATATAACCGGCTCTGTGTATTACTTCCGGAAAGCACCCGGCTTTCATAGGTGTCCAACATCAGATTTCCAAACATATCAATCCGCAGGGAGAAGCTTGAGTCTTCACTGCTGGGGGACATCACATGAACATAATAATCCGTATCCTTAAAGTTGAAACCAATCTTCTCTATCACAAAATCCGTATCCCCATATACTTCTTTCAAATGCTTTTCTGCCGTTCTGGTTGCCAACCACTTGGAAACCGGGTTTCCTACCAGGGCATTAGCAAACACGCAAAGACCGGCTATAATAACCAAAGCTGCTATCAGGGCTGCTATTTTCATCCATTTCTTTTTCATCGTCATTCTCCCTTCTGACACAATCTACATTCACCGAGCTTAGCGTTCTTTCCGGAATGCAAAGTGTAATAATCCTGCCACCAACACACCAAGTTCCACGAAGATGGTGTAAATGCCAACCCACATCACAACCTCTATCACCGCCATGTATTCCATGCCCCGGGCAAGCCCCAAAAAGTTAATCAAAAGCTGCATTACCAGCAGTAACAGCGGCACCTGATACACCGCCTTCCATCGGAAAATCACATAACCAAGGGCACCGATAACCGGCATAATCAGGCTGTTATAAAACATTTCCTGACTGGCGGTAAGGCTCAGGCCAAAGAATGCGCCAAACATCATAAGCACCACAGAGAAAATCTGCAGTTTACGTTTTAATTTACCAAGCTCAAGCTCCAAATCCATATTCAGTTCGGAAGGCTCTGCGGTCTCATTTTCATATAATTTTTTACATTCTTCACATTCCTTCAGATGCTCTTTTACCGCAAGGCAGCTGTCAGCACTTGCAATGCCATCCTTTACCAGCGGAATCAAATCCTTGCACATATCACAGGTAATTTTATTCACGGCCCAATCCCTCCTTTTCCAATGTCTGTTTTATTTTTTCTTTCGCACGAAAGTAGATTACCCTGGCAGAACTCTCGGAAATTCCCTGCGACTTGCCAATTTCATAAAAGGAATACCCTGCCAAACGTTGCTTTACAATGTTACGGGTACGCTCCGGTTCTTCGTCCAAAAGTGTATGTATCCGCTCCAGTAATTCCTTATCTAAATACTGTTCTTCCGGAGTCTTCATGTCAGCCATATCTGAACCTGCTATCCGCTCTTCTCCCACCAGCTCCGATAAAACTTCGTTTTCTACCCGCCGGTTCTTTTTTCTTAAATAATCAATCCATTTATGTCTGGCAATGGAAAACATCCAGGTTTTCATGTCTGCCGCGCCCCGGAAAGTGGCAATGGATTTTACCACTTCCAAAAACACATCAGAGGCTAAGTCCTCGGAAAGGGAGGTGTCATGGGTAAGGCTGTAAAGATAACGGTATATGTCTTTGTAGTATGTATGAAATAATTTTTCTAACAGCCGTTGCACAACGCTCCTCCTCTCTCATATATCCTATTCACAAAGATTAGTCGATGAAAAAATCATTTTGTTACAGTATAACATAAAATTATTAATTCAAAAAGCCATGCGCTGCAATCCTGCAACACATGGCTCACATACTATTTTTACAACGGCTTAATTACCTTCTGATACATCCGGTACAGGAAGATGGCGCTTAATGCCACCGACATCAATTCCGCAATCGGGAAGGACAGCCAGATTAAATTTAAGTTTCCGGTTAAGGAAAGCAGGTATGCCACCGGAAGCAGCACCACCAGCTGTCTTGCAATGGAAACAATCATGCTTAACATACCATTACCAAGCGCCTGGAAGGTGGAACCGGCAATAATACAAAAGCCGGCAAACAAAAAGCTGATACTGATAAAACGCAGTGCAGGAACACCGATGGCCAACATGTCAGCGGATGCTTCAAACAGACCAAATAACTGTGCCGGAAATATCTGCATCACTAAAAATCCTACAAACATAATGCTGACTGCATAGGTAATAGCCAGCTTCATGGTGCGCAGCATTCTGGCCTTATTCTTTGCTCCATAGTTGTACGCAATAATCGGTACCATACCATTATTTAAACCGAATACCGGCATGAAGATAAAACTCTGAAGCTTAAAGTACACACCGAACACCGCAGTTGCCGTGGAGGAAAAGCCCATCAGGATGCGATTCATTCCATAGGTCATCACAGAACCGATAGAACCCATAATAATGGACGGAATACCTACGGAATAAATCTTTTTGATAACCGCACCGTCCGGCACAAGTTCCTTTACACTCAACTGAATTTCCGGATTCTTCTTGATATTCAGCCAGAGACCAAAGATAGCCGAAATGATTTGTCCTAGCACCGTTGCCACAGCAGCACCGGTAATGCCCATGGCCGGCAGACCAAACCAACCAAAAATTAAAATCGGGTCTAAAATCAAATTAGTTACCGCGCCAAGCAGCTGGGTATGCATACTAAGGGTAGTACGGCCCGTTGCCTGCAGCAGACGTTCTGTAATAAACTGGCCGAAAATACCAAAGGAACACGCCATAACAATGGTCAGATACTGCGTTCCGTACTCAATTAATACTAAATCATCCGTCTGGGTTCCAAAAAACCAGCGGCTTCCGAAAATGCCGAATAATGCACATGCAACCGCACTAAAAAGCATCAGCAGTATACCATTGTGCGCCACCTTATTCGCAAGCTTCTGATTCTTTTCACCAAGGCTCTTGGAAAGCAATGCATTGATACCAACACCGGTACCGGACCCAAGTGCAATCAGCAAATTTTGCACCGGAAAAGCTAACGATACGGCAGTCAGGGCATCTTCGCTGATTTTTGCCACGAAAATGCTGTCTACCACATTATAAAGGGCCTGCACCAGCATGGAGAGCATCATTGGCACCGCCATGCTAATAAGTAATTTATTTTCGGGCATCGTGCCCATTTTATTTTCTCTTGTGTTTTCCATAGTTTCTTCTTTCTACGCACAGAATGCTTCCGACGACTTTTCGCCGGAAGCATCTGAATTTCGTATATTTACTTCATTAATTCTTCCATCTCATCTAACAGTCTGCCAAACATCTCTAGACCGGAATTTACCGCAGCCGGAGTTGTCATGTCTACGCCTGCAATCTTGAGTAAATCAATTGGAGACTTGGAACAGCCGCCGCTTAAGAACTTTAAGTAGTCATCCACAGCAGGCTGACCTTCCTTCAAGATGCGGTTTGCCAGTGCCACAGCAGCGGAGAAACCGGTTGCATACTGGTAAACGTAGAAGTTGTAATAGAAGTGAGGAATTCTTGCCCATTCCACAGCGATACGGTCATCCACCACCATATCCGGGCCGAAGTACATTTCGTTCAGCCGCTTATACTCAGCGCAAAGTACATCAGCAGTCAGAGTATTGCCCTCAGCAAC
>JAZNXI010000036.1:0-21957 GCA_045593825.1 Lachnospiraceae bacterium | reverse complement strand
GACTCCGCCTTCATTTTTTCTTCGTCGAATTCTTCTAATTCCAGCAGATTGCTCTGCATTACTTCTTCGTCCATAAATTCTCCTTTATTTCGTGACAACGTCACGCAAAACCAATTACACACCGCGCATTGCCAGCGCCTTGGTCTGTAATTCCATCAGCTTGTAGAAGGTTCCTTTCTTTTCGATGAGCTCTGCATGAGTACCGGACTCGGTTACCTTACCGTCGTCAATAACGATAAGCGTATCCGCATTTCGCAAAGTAGACAGACGGTGGGCAATGGAAATGGTAGTTCTGCCCTGTACCAGCCTTTCCAAAGACTCCTGGATGGCCAGTTCGGTTTCCGTATCTACCGCAGAGGTAGCCTCGTCTAAAATGAGAATGCGCGGATTTGCAAGGATTGCTCTTGCCATGGAAACACGCTGCTTCTCACCACCGGATAAGGACCTGCCTGCGGAACCGATGATGGTGTCATAACCCTGTGGCATCTTGCAGATGAAATCGTGGGCAGAGGCCTGCATGGCCGCCTCAATGATTTCTTTGCGGGTGGCATTTGGTCTTGCGTAAGCAATGTTTTCTGCCACCGTGCCCATGAAAATATAGGTTTCCTGGGATACCATGGCAATACTCTTTCTGAGTTCCGGGATACCCAGCTCCTTAATGTCAATATCGTCAATTTTAATAGTGCCCTCTTCCGGGTCGTACAGACGGGAAATTAAGTTAACCAGTGTGGATTTACCCGCACCGGAACGGCCAACGATACCAAGCATTTTGCCTGCTTCCACCGTAAAGGTAACGTCCTTTAATACCGGCTTGTGCGGCTCGTAGCCAAAAGTAACGTGGGATAACTCAATTTTACCGTTGATGCGTTCCGGACGGACCGGATGTTCTGCCTCGGAAATTTCAGGCACCGCATCAATAATTTCAAACATACGCTGGGAAGAGTTTAAGCAGTCGGTCATCCAGCGGAATACCCAGGACATAAAGTCCAGAGGACCCTGCAGCTGGGTTACATATCCTGCAAAGGTTACCAGCATACCGAATTCCATATTAGTGCCGCTTAAGATAAGGGCGGAACCTAAGCCCCATACGATAAAGGAAGCCAGGTTTTCTACCGTGGAATACAAAATGGTAAACTTGTTGTCGTAACGCATTACGTCGATTTCTGCCTCGCGGACACCCTTGTTGCCCTTGCCGAGGCGGGTTAATTCCTGCTCCTGCTGACCGAAGGCCTTTACCACTCTGGCACCGGTAATACTGTCGTTTAACTGGCTGTTTAAGCGACGGTTCGCACGATGGCGTTTGCCGTAGAAAGTCCACATTCTTGGTGTCATGCGATAACTCTGGATGGTTAAAAACGGCAGCAAAAACAGTGCCGCAATGGCCAACAGCGGATTAATACTAATCATTACTACACAGGTTGCAATGATAGTAAATGCGTTGGTAAATATGTACGGCAAACCGTCGATGAAAAATCCGGTTACCTGTCCTGCGTCATCCAGTACTCGTGTCATTAAGGCACCGGTCTGACGGGAATTGTAAAAGTTAATGGATAACTTACCCATGGAATTGAAAATTTCTTCCTTTAACTTTGCCACAACCTCCGGCACAATGCGGGCAGTCATAACACCATGCAGCATACCAAGCAACTGCATCATGATTTTTGTGATAACCATGGCAGCCACGGTAAATGCCAGAATGATGGTGTATTTTCCGCCAAAACTTTCGGTAAACTTAACCAACTCTGCGTCCTTACTCAATACCTTATCGTATAAAAAGGCACCGGAAAGATACGGCCAGGCTAAGTTTAATGCACCGATGGCAAGATAGCAGACAAACATTAAGCAAATGCGCCATTTGTACTGCAAAAAGTACCGCATAACGCGGCCAAACAGGGACTTTTTGTCCATGCAGCGGGGACAGACTTTTCTTGCCTGGTCCGGATACATAGTGCCGCACTTTGGACAGCACTCCTGCTTGTTTTTTCCTAAAATATCTTCCTCGGAAAGCTCCTCGGATTTCTTGATTTTCTCTAAATTTCTTTTGGCGCGTTCCACTTCGCCCATGCGGGAATTGGAAAATGCACACAGGAAGATCTCTTCTCCATTCACCACCGCCATTAAGGAACCGCCGTTTACTGCCCGGATAATCTCCAGCTTCTCAACCTCATTCAGGGAAAGCTTTTTTATTTCCGGTTCTGTTGGCAGCCCATCTGCCAACTCGTTTCCTGCATAACCGCCAAAGCGGAACTTCCCCTTTGCCTGGTACGGGTAGCTGATCAATACCAGTACCTCCTTCGTCATTACCAGATAATTTCTGGCAAAACGAAGCTCAGAGTCCAAGTCCGGCTCTGCCTTATACAGGATGTCTTCTTTTTGGATGCCCTGTGCTCCGAGAAGCTTATATACTGCTTCCGGAAGCTGCATCCGTTTTTCTACTTCGTTCTTCTCCTTCATTTCTTCACCCATTGGTTGTGTATTGCCCGGCCTTCATTGTACACTGTGTGGTTCCCGGCAATACTTTGCCTCATTGCTACTAAACAAACATTCACCTTTTATTTTACTACTTTATGAACCATTTTGCAATCCGTTTTCGAACAGATTTTCTGTCAAATACTGCGAACTTCTTCTCAATATTACGCAGGTTTTGCGATTTACTTGACGGGCATACAAAAGTTACGTACAATGTTCATAAAACGAATCTTACACATTTGAGGAATTTTGCATGAACAACCTTTCAAACTATATAAAAACAAAATTATCCGAAACCGCCTCCCGTCCGTTCCTTATTGCCATCGATGGCCCTTGCGGCAGCGGAAAAACCACATTAGGAAATTATCTTGCAGAGGAATTAAACGCATCCTTATTCCACATGGATGATTTCTTTTTGCAGCCACACCAGCGCACCGAGGCGCGCCTGTCCGAGCCCGGCGGAAATGTGGATTACGAGCGGTTTAAAGAGGAAATATTAGACCATGTGGCAGATACCGGTGGCGTTACCTTCCGTCCCTTCAACTGCCATGAATGGAAGCTGGCAGAGGAAGCCATCACCGTCCCATATAACGACATTGTAATTGCGGAAGGTTCCTACAGCCATCATCCATACTTTAAGGATATTTATCATGTGAAAATTTTTCTGGAAATTTCTGCGGAAGAACAGAAAAAACGGATTGTTGCCAGAGACGGCGAAGCCATCTGGCCGATGTTTGAAAATAAATGGATTCCGATGGAGAACAAATATTTCGAAGCATTTAAGATTAAAGAAAAGAGCAATTATATAGCATAAAAAGTTCCCGCAGCAAATGCACTGCGGGAACTCTTTTATTATATGGTCCTTTATCAAATCATATTAATATTCTGTTGTACCAAGCTGTTCAAACAACCGGTCAATGACAAACTGCGGAATTTCTCCTTCAAAGAAACGGAACCGCTCGCTCCAGCCGATAATGCCTTCTCCAGCCAGAATCTCTTCATAGGTGCCGGTCTGCATTTCAAAATAAACCTCTACATTTAAGAAGCCCTCATAGGTTGGGAACGGACCAAACTCATTGCCATAGCTTCTGTACACCAAATGCTTCTTGATTTCCGCAATTTCTGCCGGGTCCGTAAATTCTACGGCAATATCCTGATAATATTCCGGTGATGCAACCGTTGGCGGATAATAACCGTACTTTTCATAGTAAATCTCGTAGTCTTCATAACCAACCGACTTTTCATCGTAGTACGTTTGCGTATCTTCTTCGGACACTTCCATGCCAAGAGCACGCTTCAAATCATTCCGGCTTCCGCTGTAATGAATGGTAATGGTATTTATGTTTTCTGCCTCAGCAATTCCCTTCATCTGATAACCGCTCACCCGTAACAAATCCAAGGTACGTATCATTTCAGGATACACCAGGAAGGTAGTGCTGTCGTCATATTTGCCACCCTCTTCTTCGATGGTAAACATCACTGTCAATTCCCCGATTGGCGCGGAATTCTTCAAGTCATCAAAGGTCATGGCAAGTAAATCTTCTTCATATGCCTCAAGAACAGCCTTGCAGTTTAACTGCATGTTTCCTGCCTTGATGTTAACCGGAGAATAAATCTCGATATTTTTAATATTAACACTTGTCTTTAACAGGCCAAATACCGGATGCACCGCACTCTTGTACTCGTTATCGTTATAAATCTGCTCCAGCAAATCCATAACGGCATAGTAATTGTACTCGTAAGTGCGGATTGTCTCAAAACCGTCCTTTAAGGTGTAACGGATGATAAAATTGGTAGGGTTATATCTTTCTTCACTGCTGTTACCGTAAATATCCTCTGCTGTAACGTAATTATAACCATAGTCAAAGAACCGTTCCGCACGGTGTTTGCCTGCATCTTCCGCAAGAATTTCAACCAGCTCATACATAGCGTCAATGTTGGTTACTTTCATATTTTCCAGTGCATAATCCACCGGACCGATCCAGCCGTTTTCATCATAGTAGGAACCGCCGAAACGCATCTCGCTGCTGATGACTGCCATGTTTTTTATCTGATTCTTCTTTGGAAGATAGGAATCATAACCAAACACATCAAACATAAAGAGAATCGGAATGACTGCTGCCAGCACCATGGTAATTAACATCTGTACCTTATGGGACAGGCACTTTTTAATATCGCCTTTATAAAAGGCTTCGATGATACCGTGGCAAAGGAAACCGCCCAGCAGACCGCCGAACATCAGCCATAATACGGAGGTTGTAAAACCGTAATCATACTGGATGGAGAAGAACAGCATACCAACCAAAATGCCCACAGGAACTGCAATCATAAAGCGTACAACCGGCTCCGTAGCCTTAAATGCCATAGCCGTATCTGCCTTTTCACTGGCACGCTTTTTGTAAAGCCAAAGATTTAATGCAACAAAAGCTGCCGCAAATACCAAAAATGCTAAAAATTCCAGCCAGAATCTGCCGCCACTGCTTATTTCATTCACCAGACTGAAATAATAACCAAACGGAGAAAACCAACGTGTTATAGAAAGCGCAATATCAAAGTCCATATTGCTGCTGTATGCGGTAATAAAGAAGGTATCCTTCAGCAGCCAGAACAGCGCATACACCGCCGGCGCATACAAATTCACAATGCAGATACCAAAGAAGGCAATGACCAGCTTACCGGTTAACATCATGGCAAGAATGCCTGCCAGATACATAATCAGGTAGCCCATCAAATGAACCACAAACATAAACAGACCGCAGAAGAACAAATCCCAGGTCATAACGCCGTAAATCATGCACAGTACATAAGTATACAACAGGCCTACCAAATATGGCAGAGCATAAATCAGCACACCGTTTACCAGGCGCACCGCAAAAATCTTCTCACGCTTTACCGGCAGACTGTGGTAAAAGTCCATCTGCTTTCTGGAATGCAGGTATGCAAAACCGTTCATGGCACAGATGATGGCACCGATAATAGCCACCGCCATAAACCATGGGAAAAAGCTGTAAAAATCTTCGCACAGATTCGAGGATACTCTCTCGATAAACTGAGCCTTGGTATAACCATAGCTGCCTCTGCTGTAGCGGCCCACATAATTCTGGATTATCATGGTGAATGCTACACCAAAGGTTCCGAAAAACACTAAGGAGGAAAGAATCAGCGTCCACAATCTTCTGTGGAGGTCTTCCTTTAACAGGTTAAAAAATGAGTTTCTTGATGTCATAGCCTGCCACCTCCGTTTCACTGATAAAGATTTCTTCTAAGCTGAGCGGCAACAGTTCCATAAAGATTGGATTTGCCGTCTGAATCTGATTCCGGATGTCATCTGCGTTGCCCCTTGCGGTAATGGTATACAGGGAGCCGCGGATTTCTTTTTTCACCACATCGATGTTCTGCAGCACCTCTTCGATGTTGCTGTCTGCCTTAAAGGCACACTGCACCTTGTGGATATTTACCTTCATGTCTTCCAGTTCTCTGGATAACAACACACCGCCACGGTGTAAAAGACCAACATGGTCGCAGATATCTTCCAATTCACGGAGATTATGGGAAGCAATCACCGGAGTTAAGCCTCTCTCTGCAATTTCCTGGGCGAAAATACTCTTTACTGCCTGACGCATTACCGGGTCCAGGCCGTCGAAGGTTTCGTCGCAGAATAAGTACTTGGTACCTGCACAGATGCCGCAAATAACGGACAACTGCTTCTTCATACCCTTGGAGAAGGTTGCCACCTTTCTCTTTTCATCCAAATCAAACTGGGCCAGCATCTTTCTCATGCGGTTTTTATTAAATTTCGGATACACCACGCTGTAGTAGCGCATCAGTTCTTTCGGTGTTGTATTAGCAAAGAAATACTGGTCATCGGAAATATAGAAAAATTCCTGCTTTGCCGCCGGGTTCTCGTACACCGGCATATCATCTAACGTAACGGTTCCGTTATCCGGGCGGAATACGCCTGCTGCCATACGCAGGAAGGTACTCTTACCGGCGCCGTTGGTACCAATCATACCAAACACGGAGCCTTCGCGGATGGTTACCGAAACATTATCCACAGCCAGAATATCCCCAAAGGATTTGCTGACATTTTTAGCTTCTATCATGCTGTTTTCTCCTTTCTAGCTATTGTTCCGAATAAAATGTTTTCACTAATATTACGAATTCTTCCTCTGTCATATCCGCCTTTTTTGCCTTTTTCACAAGCTCTAAAAGTTGTGGCTTTAGCTCTTCTTTTTGTTTGTCCTTCAGTGCACCGGTGCCAGCCACGAAATTTCCCCGGCCCTTCACGCAGTAGATGACGCCCTGGCGTTCCAGCTCTGCATAAGCACGCTGCACCGTGTTTGGGTTAATCGACAGGTCCATTGCCAGCTCTCTGACGCTTGGCAGCTGCTCATCCGTTGCCAAGACACCCAGCAGAATCAGGTCCTTCATTTTGTCAATAACCTGTTCATAAATCGGACGCCGGTCCGCATAATCTAATGTTATCACAGGATTCCTCCTTTCAAGTGTATTAACACTCTTAGTACAGTTAGTATACTACCATAGTACAGTGGTGGTGTCAAGGGAGTTCAGGAACGTAATGTGAAAAATTAAATTCCAGTTTTTTTATAAATTTTTATTTCCATCTGGAATTTACTCCTGCACAGGCAGTTTTCTCATGCTATGATAAAGTTGGTTATCTGTCTGCAGAAAGGATACCCGTATGAGTAAATTTGAATGTAATCAAAGACACTTAACTTTATCTGACGGAAAGCATCGTTCCTATGTCTTTTACTGCGATCCTTATGTTTCCAATCAGAAAGCCAGGCTGGAGAAGAATCATGAGTATATCCGATATTTCATCCCTAAAGGCCAAAGCATGCACCGTTTTACCCAGAAGGATATCAATCTGATGGCAAGTCACATTAATTCAACCGCCAGGGACAGTTTAAATGGTACTTCCCCTTTTGACCTTGCAGACCTGCTTTTAGACAAAAAAATACCGCTTTTAACAGGACTGAAAAAAGTCTCCCCAGACGAAGTCATGTTAAAACCGGCATTATTTGAAAACCGCAGCGAATAAACACTGCTAAATTTTTAGAGCAGACAGATAACCACTTGTAAGACCGTTTTTTCATACCGACCACACCGTAAGACAGGTGGAATTTACTTTTTCTCAATCTGCTCCAGCTGTCTGTTTGCTATGCAAACAAACAGCCTCTTGTGTGACGAATTATATCATAACTCCAGGGTACTTTACTATACCTAAATCAAAAAAAGTTGCTCAAAATCGAAAATATGAGGTCAAATCAGCTTGAACTGGAATTTAGTTTTTCATTTGACCGTTCAGGAAATCTTAAGAAACTTAAGAAATTAGAGTTATCAATGACAAAACCGGAACATTTTCAAAAAACTAATGTTCCGGTTCTGTCATGGTCCTTATATGAGAATTTTGATATAATAGAAGGTTAGCCAGCGTGGTTCAAATTATCAAACAGTTCCTCCACTGATCTTTCTGTAGCATCCGGTAAATAAATCATAAACCGTCCGGTGGCATCTACACCTTTATAGAACCACGCAAATTTATCCAAGTTTTCTCCGTAAGCAAACTGCACCCACCCGGTGGTCCATCCGTTGTCCGGATAATAAGCGTAAAAAGAAGTTCTAGTTCCTTTCGGAATCTTTACTGCCTCAAAATCCTTATGGAATTCCTGTGACATATCCACCGGGGCCAAATAAGCAGTAAATGTTTTCGCAGATGTACTGTTATCTTTCTGCCAGCCAAGAAGCTCATACCTTTCCCGATCTACACGCTGTAATTTAGCATATTTATAGGATGCATTGTACAGCTCATACTTTTGTACAGAAAAAGAGGTTTCCAACATATCGCGTCGCTCCCTGCAAAGAATGGTTCCGTCTCCCGGTACAGAAATTTCATAGCCTTCTCTCTTTACCCGGGTTACTAATTCATTATAAGTCAAATGATTACTAAAACCACCGTCTGTTGTAAGTACTTCGCTCATGAAATTTCCGACGCAATGCAAGTTATCTTCCACATAGCGGAACAAAGCAACTCCCGTCGGTGTGTTTGGTCCCGGAAAATATATACCGATTTCTTTAAATTTGTCGGAAGTATTCACATCAAATATATAGAAGCTGGTATTTCCCACACCGGAAGATTCCCAAAATTCTTCCGCTATTTCCGGCTGATAAAATACCCGTTCATCAATTTTCAGGTAATATAGCTTCTCCAAGGCATCCGCTCCATGAATTTTTCTCAAATCAGCAATGCTGATATCTCCTTCATATCCCTCCAGGCCAAAGGTTACGGCTTCCTCTGTACCATCACCATTTAAATCCACATTTACTGTCCGCCCAAACGGCACCGGAAGCACTGTCTCCTCTGTACAGTTTCCCAGAAGCGTCAAATCGCTTGGCGGAAGTGGCGTTGGTGTAATATTTGATTCTACCTGCGTTGGTATTGGGGTTGGCGTATACGGACCGTCTCCTCTCGGTGGGTTAGTCGGTGCCACCGTCGGCGTTGGTGTCGCTGTAACCGTTGGCGTCGGGCACGGTCCCATAACCAACTTTGGTTTTTTCTCCTTTACAAAAAAGCAACCCGCCACCGCTGTCAGGCAAAGTAACATTGCAATCACAATCACCCATTTCCCCGGCTTTTCATATTTCAGGATACCTGTAATTCTCTTTTTTACATCCATCTCTCCAAAGGCAAGCGGATTGGAAACAGTGAACTTCCGGTCCACACTACATTCCAACAGTGCTTCCGCATAACCCTTGCGTCCATCACCGTCCAGACCGCCGATAACATGCTCATCACAGGCCCGCTCCACGTCCTTACAAAACATTACGTACGCCACCCAGATGAGCGGATTAAACCAATACACCGTAAGCAGCAGATAACCAATCAACTTAGAGTAATTATCTCCTCTGGCGATGTGAGCCTTTTCATGCAGAATAACGTACTTCATCCGGTCTTCTTCCAGATTGGTCGGCAGATAAATCTGCGGATTCCGCCAGCCAAACAAAAACGGAGTTTGCAGCCCCTCACACAGCCAAATGTTATCTTCGTAAGGAATGGCGTTCTTGACCATCCATTTTACTCTGATGCAGCTGAACGCACCATAGCCCAACAACAGAACCATCCCAAGCAGCCATAACGCAAACAACACCGGAGTTACAGAACCCAAAAGTTCCCGCCAGTCCAGACGGAATGTGGCATTGGCGATTCCTTCCGGAATTGGAGTTGGAGAAGCTATCAGATAATAGTCCGTCTCATTACCATCGCCCGCATCCGGCATTACCGTATGGTGCTCATCCACCAATTCTGCATAAATATCTGTTGCTGTTCCGTCTGGTTTCGAAGAGCCGTTAAGATAAAAATCTAGTGCATCATCAGATTCCGTTACCTTCACCTTTTCTATCACATTTCCCTCGGAATCATACCGTGTTTTCTCTATTGATATTAGTTCTGAATATATTTCTCTGTATGTGGTCTCTTCCTCACCGCACCACAATGTCTGAAGATTTGGCGCCCAGGCAAACCCGGTTTCAAAGGAAAACGGAACCACAAGACGCACCGCCACAATGGCCCAGAGCAGACATAAATACTTAGCCGGAAGCTTACGGAAAACAAAGCGAACCAGCAAAATAGCCAGTGTCAACGCTCCCGCCTGTAAACTCAGCTCCAATAATTTTAATAAAAATGTACTCACAGGATGTTCCTCCCCTCCGGATTACTCCTCGTAGTCCTCGATCATTTTCTTTAACGCTTCCACATCCTCTTTTTTCAGCTTTGCCTTTCTGGTAAAGGCCGCCAGAAATTGCGGAATGGAACCGTCAAAGGTTTTTTCCACCAGTTCCCCAAGCTCGGTGTCCTGCACCTCTTCCTTTGTTACCAAAGAGCGCACCATGGTGTTTTCATTTACCACCACACCCCGCTCCGATAATCTGCGGATTACGGTATAAGTAGTAGCCTTGCTCCAGTCCAATTTCTCTTTACACAATGCCACCAACTGAGTACTGTTAACCGGCTCATTCTCCCATAAAATCTGCATAAAACGATATTCGCTTTCAAAAATCTTTGGGGTAGACATATAGTTTTCCTCCTTTTGGTTTAACTCGTTCAACCTCTTCTTGATATGAGTTTAACGCATTAAACCTTGTTTGTCAATAATTCTTTTTTGCATAATAAAAGGGACCCTTCCGGATCCCTTTGTTAAAAGATGCTCTATATTTATACGGTCAGGTTTTCTCCCTTTAATCCTAAGAAGCTGCCTTCTGCAAGACCTCCTTCCGGATGTCCGATTAACCACTTATTAACTGCTGTGATTAACTTGTCTTCGCCCTCTGCGTTAAGCTTTGTTGCAGGAAGGTCATAGTTTGTTCCTTTTGGAAGAACGATAGCTACCTGGAAGCCTGCGCCATCAACACCGCATGGTGCATAGTGCAGGGTAGTTGCGTAAACTTCTACTGCTGTACCTGCCGGAAGGAAGAATGCCTTAACCTTTGCAGTATCGTATGTAAAGTCTGCTTCCACTTCACTTAATAAACCTAACAGGAGAATTGCGTCGGTTGCTGCTACATTGATTTCGGAATCTCTGTGATATTCCAATGCATTGAGCTTGTTGTTATGACCGTTGCAATAACCAATCTGGATTGGCATGCAGCCATATGTAACTTCTGTTAACTCTTTGAAAGATGCGGTTGCTTCTAATTCCTTTACACTTGGCTCGTATACTACGCCTTCCGGCACCTCTGTCTTTGCTAAAGCCTCTACCAATGGTGCCAGGTTAACGTTGTCGATTACCTTTCCGTAAGCCTTAAATTCAGGGCTGTTTACTGATAAAATCTGCATGTGAAATACCTTCCTTTCTGATTTAGCAAAACTGCGTTATGCAAAGTTCTATCCCAGTATCTGTATTATACACCAAAAAGATTATTTTTCAATTATTTTTCTAACTGCCAACAGACTCTAAAACCAAAAAAGAGCCACTTTCAAAATTTCTTTAAAAGTGACTCTTTGTATTTTACTTATCTAAACTCTTCATCGTCGGGAACAGTAAAACATCTCTGATTGCCGGGCTGTCAGTTAATAACATAACCAGTCTGTCGATACCGTAGCCGATACCGCCTGTTGGAGGCATACCGATTTCCAGTGCATTTAAGAAATCTTCGTCAGTGGTGTTTGCTTCTTCGTCGCCGGCTGCAAGAGCTGCTTCCTGTGCCTTGAAACGTTCACGCTGGTCGATTGGGTCATTTAACTCGGAGTATGCGTTACACATTTCCCATGTATTGATGAACAGCTCGAAACGCTCTACGTAACCTTCCTTGTCAGGCTTCTTCTTTGTTAAAGGAGAAATCTCGATTGGATGGTCCATAATGAAGGTTGGCTGGATTAAGTGCTCTTCTACAAACTCTTCGAAGAAGAGATTTAAGATGTCGCCCTTTTCGTGACGCTTTTCGTAATGAACACCCTTTTCGTCTGCAATCTTCTTAGCTTCTGCTGTATCTGCAATAGCATCGAAGTCAACGCCTGCATACTTCTTAACCGCTTCAATCATGGTAAGACGCTCGAACGGCTTGCCCAGGTCGATGGTGTGCTCACCATACTGAATGGTGGTTGTGCCGCAAACTTCCTGTGCAAGGTAACGGAACATGTCTTCTGTTAAATCCATCATGCCGTAATAGTCGGTGTATGCCTGGTATAATTCCATTAAAGTGAATTCCGGATTGTGTCTTGTATCAAGACCTTCGTTACGGAATACACGGCCGATTTCGTAAACGCGCTCCAGGCCGCCTACGATAAGTCTCTTAAGGTAAAGCTCTAAGGAAATACGAAGCTTAACATCCTCATCTAATGCATTGTAGTGGGTTACGAACGGTCTTGCCGCAGCACCACCCGCGTTAGCAACTAACATAGGAGTTTCTACTTCCATGAAGTCCTTAGCATCTAAGTACTGACGGATCTTGCTGATAATCTTGGAACGCTTAATGAAAGTGTCCTTTACTTCCGGATTCATTACTAAGTCAGTGTAACGCTGACGGTAACGGATGTCGGTATTGGTTAAGCCGTGATACTTTTCAGGAAGAATCTGAAGACTCTTTGTAAGCAAGGTGATGTTGGTTGCGTGGATGGACTTTTCACCGGTCTTGGTTTCGAATACTTCACCTTCGATACCTACGATGTCGCCCACGTCAAACTTCTTGAAGTCTGCGTATGGTTCTTCACCAACGCTGTCTCTTGCCACATAAACCTGGATGTTGCCCGGCTTATCCTGTACGTTACAGAAGGATGCCTTACCCATAACACGCTTGGACATCATACGGCCTGCGATACGTACGGTAGTACCCTGTAACTGCTCGAAGTTTTCCTTAATATCTGTGCTGTGATGTGTTACATCATACTTTGTAATCTGGAATGGGTCCTTGCCTGCTTCCTGTAATGCGGCAAGCTTTTCTCTTCTAACCTTTAAGAGCTGGTTTAAATCCTGCTCCTGTGCCTGCTGTGGCTTGTTGTTCTGTTCGCTCATAATGTTTTCCTCGTGTAGCAGGCAGTCCTGCCACTCCCTTTCTCTATTTTTTAGATAGAACGTTCAAAATCAATAATCTTGTACTGAATCATGCCGGATGGGGATTCTACTTCTACCACATCATCCTTCTTCTTGCCAAGTAAAGCAATACCAAGAGGGGACTCGTTGGAAATGAAGCCCTTTAAGCTGTTTGCTTCAGTAGAACCTACAATAGTAAATTCCATTTCATCGTCAAATTCTACATCTAAAATTTTAACGAGGCAGCCAACGCTGATTTTGTCGCCTGTCACGTCTTCTTCATCAATTACTTCTGCATTTTTTAAGATTTTTTCAAGTTCTTCGATTCTTGCTTCGATATCTCTCTGTTCATCTTTTGCTGCATCGTATTCTGCGTTTTCGGAAAGGTCACCCTGTTCTCTTGCTTCTCTGATTTTTTCAGCAACTTCCTGACGTCTTACAACCTTTAAATCGTGTAATTCATCCTCCAGCTTTTTTAAACCCGCATAGGTCATAATGTTTTTCTTTTCTGCCATTTCCCAAAAATTCCTTTCATTATAAATAACATGTGCCCCTTTTTACTCAAAGGGGCCCTTTTCCTTCTGTCGATTACGTATACAAGTCCAGTATTCTCAACATTATAGCGCATTCCCCCTCCTTTGTCAAACAGAAAATATAGGGAACTTTGTAGCGTTTTGCCAAAAAATTAACAATATTTTTCGTTTTTTTTAGTCAAATTAACTTTACACAATTTAAATTAAGTGATAAACTACTTCTATACGGCCTTTCGTATCAAAAATTTTATATTTTATATATTTATAGGAGGTTTACACAAATGGCAAGAAAATTCAAGACCATGGATGGTAATACCGCAGCGGCTCACGTATCCTATGCGTTTACAGACGTTGCTGCTATCTATCCAATCACACCATCTTCTCCAATGGCTGACTACACAGATATGTGGGCTACCCAGGGAAGAAAGAACATCTTCGGTCACGAAGTAATGTTAACAGAAATGCAGTCCGAAGGCGGTGCTGCAGGTGCCGTTCACGGTTCCTTAATGGCAGGTGCTTTAACAACTACTTACACTGCATCCCAGGGCTTACTGCTCATGATTCCTAATATGTATAAGATCGCAGGCGAAATGTTACCAAGCGTTATTCACGTAAGTGCTCGTACCATTGCCAGCCACGCTCTTTCCATTTTCGGTGACCATTCCGACGTTTATGCATGCCGTCAGACAGGTTATGCAATGCTTTGTGCAAACAACGTTCAGGAAACTATGGACCTCGGTGCGGTTGCTCACCTTTCCGCAATTGAAGGCCGCGTTCCTTTCCTTCACTTCTTTGATGGTTTCCGTACATCCCACGAGCTTCAGAAGATTGAAATCTGGGACTACGAAGACTTAAAGGAAATGTGCAACATGGAAGCTGTTGACGAATTCCGTCGTTCCGCTTTAAATCCTGAGCATCCTGCTCAGAAGGGTACTGCTCAGAACTCTGACGTATTCTTCCAGGCAAGAGAAGCTTGTAACAAGGTTTACGATGCACTTCCTGAAGTTACCCAGAAGTACATGGACAAGGTTAATGCAAAGATCGGTACCAACTACCAGTTATTCAACTACTACGGTGCAGCAGATGCTGAACGCGTAATCGTTGCTATGGGTTCCGTTTGTGATACCATCGACGAAACCATCGACTATTTATTAGCACGCGGCGAAAAGGTTGGTGTTGTTAAGGTTCGTCTTTACAGACCATTCTCCGCTAAGCACTTAATCGACGCTATCCCTGATACTGTTAAGTACATCTCCGTTCTTGACAGAACCAAGGAGCCTGGTGCTCTCGGTGAGCCTTTATTCTTAGACGTAGTTGCAGCTGTTAAGGAATCCAAGTTCTCTAACATTCCTGTATTCAGCGGCCGTTACGGTCTTGCAGGTAAGGACACCACACCTGGTCAGATTATCGCTGTATTCCACAATACAGAAAAGACACGTTTCACCATCGGTATCAACGATGACGTTACAGGTCTTTCCCTTGAAATCAAAGAAAATCCTGCTACCGCTCCTGAAGGCACCACAGCTTGTAAGTTCTGGGGTCTCGGTGCAGACGGTACCGTAGGTGCTAATAAGAACTCCATCAAGATTATCGGTGACCATACCGACAAGTACGCTCAGGCTTACTTCGACTATGACTCCAAGAAGTCCGGTGGTGTTACAATTTCCCACTTACGTTTCGGTGACAAGAAGATTCAGTCCACCTACCTTATCAACAAGGCTGACTTCGTAGCATGTCATACACCTGCATACGTAAGAAAGTACAACATGGTTCAGGATCTTAAGGACGGCGGTACATTCTTACTTAACTGTGCATGGGATATGGACGAACTCGAAAAGCAGCTTCCTGGTCAGGTTAAGCGTTACATGGCAGAACACAACATCAAGTTCTACACCATCAACGGTATCCAGATCGGTAAGGAAGTTGGTCTCGGCGGACGTATCAACACCATTCTCCAGGCTGCATTCTTCAAGCTTGCTAACATCATCCCAATTGATGATGCTGTTAAGTACATGAAGGACGCTGCTACCGCTTCTTACTCCAAGAAGGGTGACGACGTTGTTAAGATGAACCACGACGCTATCGACCGCGGTGTTGAAGGTATTGTAGAAGTTAAGGTTCCTGAATCCTGGAAGAACGCTGCAGATGAAGATTTAGCATCCAAGGCAACTGAAGGCTTTGACGATGTTGTTAAGTATGTAAATGCAGTTCAGAAGAGAATCAATGCTCAGGATGGTAACAGCCTCCCTGTATCCGCATTTGTTGACTACGCTGACGGTACTACTCCATCCGGCTCCGCTGCATACGAAAAGCGCGGTGTTGCCATCGACGTTCCTGTATGGCAGCCTGAAAATTGTATCCAGTGTAACTTCTGTTCCTATGTATGTCCTCATGCAGTTATCCGTCCGGTAGCTATGGACGAAGCTACAGCAGCTAACGCTCCTACCGACAAGATGCTCGACATGACCGGTATGCCTGGCAAGAAGTTCACCATGTCCATTTCCGTACTTGACTGTACCGGTTGTGGTTCCTGTGTAAACGTATGTCCTGGTAAGAAGGGTGAAAAGGCTCTCGTTATGAAGAGTCTCGAGGACAACTTAGAAGCTCAGAAGATGTTTGACTTCGGCGTTGCTCAGGAAACACCTGCAGACGTATTAGAAAAGTTCAAAGAAACTACCGTTAAGGGTTCCCAGTTCAAGCAGCCTTACCTTGAGTTCTCCGGCGCTTGTGCAGGTTGTGGTGAAACTCCTTACGCTAAGTTAGTTACCCAGTTATTCGGTGACAGAATGTACCTTGCAAATGCAACAGGTTGTTCCTCCATCTGGGGCGGTTCCTGTCCATCCAACCCTTACACAAGAAATGCTAAGGGTCAGGGTCCTGCATGGGGCAACTCCTTATTCGAAGACAATGCTGAATTCGGTTTAGGTATGTTCATGGCTCAGAGAGCTCTCAGAAAGCGCATCGTTGACGCTGCTGAAAGACTCCAGGCTGTTGCTGAAAAGGATGATGTTAAGGCAGCTTTAGCTGATTACCTTGCAACTTCCGAATCCTCCACAGCAAACGCAGTAGCTACTAAGAAGCTCATCGCTGCATTAGAAGCTTGCGGATGTGACAACGAAGACAGAAAGTACATCCTTGCTAACAAGGATTTCGCTGCTAAGAAGAGCCAGTGGATCTTTGGTGGTGACGGTTGGGCATACGATATCGGTTACGGCGGCTTAGACCACGTACTCGCTTCCAACCAGGATGTTAACATTATGGTATTCGATACCGAAGTTTACTCCAACACAGGCGGTCAGTCCTCCAAGGCTACACCTACCGGCGCTATCGCTCAGTTCGCAGCAGCTGGTAAGGAAGTTAAGAAGAAAGACCTTGCAGCTATCGCAATGAGCTACGGTTACGTATACGTTGCACAGATCGCTCAGGGTGCTGACTACGCACAGTGCGTAAAGGCAATCGCTGAAGCAGAAGCTTATCCGGGTCCATCCCTCATCATCGCTTACGCTCCATGTATCAACCATGGTATCAAGGGCGGTATGAAGAATGCTCAGACAGAAGAAAAGAACGCAGTTGCTTCCGGTTACTGGCACCTGTTCCGTTTCGACCCTCGTCTTGCAGAAGAAGGCAAGAACCCATTCCAGTTAGATTCCAAGGAGCCAACCGCTTCCTATAAGGAATTCATCGAATCCGAGGTTCGTTACAACAGACTTTCCCGTTCCAACCCAGAGCGTGCACAGTATCTGTTCGAAAAGGCAGAGGCTGACGCTAAGGCTAAGTACGAGATGTTAGCAGCAAAGGCTGGCAAGTAATTCTCAGCTGACAATTTAACATGATTTATTGCAGGGCGCGCATCGAAAGATGTGCGCCCTGTTTTTGTTCTGTATCCCTTTACGTTTTTCTTCATGCCCCTCCCGGCAGGGGCGCCAAAGTATGCACAGGGAGAAGGTATTGTAGACGGCATTTTTTGCAACACAAAAAGCACATTCTGCATTTTCAGTTATCAAATAACCTGTTATAATTTTCTAAATGAATTGTATAGTAGGAGGTACGTTCTTGGAGAATAATCACATTACAGACAATAGCACCTGGGGCAAACAGGTTATCGAAAAAGCATTGGAATATGCCAATTATAAGTGGACTGCAACCGAAGCAAATGTGTTACACGGAATCGACTCCGATGAACGATTTGTGGATACCCCTGACATAACCTGGCGTGGAGAAGTTCTTAATTGCGGCTGGTGGAAGGTAAACGAAATAAATGTGGGTATCCCTTACGGCTGGGGAAATGCTTCCTCCTTGGAAGAGTTTGAGCAGGGAATAAAAAACGGAAAGTTTGCCGGAAATGTTCCGGAGGATAAAAAAAGATATGGTAGTTACAACACCGTCGGTGTTGATTGCTCCGGGTTACTTACCATATGCTGGGGATTACCTAAAAAGATTGCTACTAGGGACATCCCGGAATATGCAACTATCATCGAAAATCTTGACGATATTAAACAAGGCGATGTTTTTGCCAAAATAGGCAGCCATGTTATGTTTTTCAAAGAATTTGTAAATGCAGAGAAAACAGAAGTAATAATTATTGATGCCACAAGAAGTACCGGGAAAGTATCTGTACGGACAGAGAATGTGGCTCAGCTTTTTGAAAATGGATATCAAATTTATCGTAAAAAATAACCTGTCACAATATGATATGGATGTGTTTTGGTCAACTGTTTGAAATCCGGTTGCAGTAAAGTGCGACCGGATTTTTTGTATAAAACCACCAAAAAATAACAGAATTTTTCTACTTGCACGCAATGCGTTACTGGCATATAATAAATACAAGATTTCGCGAAAGTCTTTCTCTTCGGCAGTTTCTGCCGGATATTCCCAAACAAATATATTGCAAAGAAAACAAAAAATACGTATAATGAAAGTGAGGAAACTAATTGAACGAACTGAAAAAATTATATAAGGAACTGAAATTTACAGATGATTTTATGTTTGCCAAGGTACTGGTAAATAACCCGGAAATATGCCGCAGGCTGTTGGAACTTCTGCTGGATATTAAAATTAAATCTGTGTCGGTGCCGGAAAAGCAGAAGGTCATAGAAATTTTGTCCGACAGTAAGGGGATCCGGCTGGATGTTTATGTGGATGATGAAGATGGCACCGTATATAACATTGAGATGCAGACAACCTTAAAAGCAGACCTGCCAAAGCGAAGCCGCTACTACCAGGGGATGATTGATTTAAACCTGATAGAACGTGGTGCCAAGTATAAGGAACTGAAGCTTAGCTTTGTTATCTTTATCTGCCTGGAGGACCCGTTTCACCGGGAACTGCCGGTGTATCGGTTTGAAAATATCTGTGTTCAGGACCATAGTATTTTATTAAAGGATGAAGCAATCAAAGTGTTTATTAATGCGGACGGAGATTTGACCGGCGTGCCGGAGGATTTGGCTGATTTTCTGCGTTATCTGAAAGGAGAAGCGCAAAAAGGAGAACTGGTACAGATGATAGAGCAGGAGGTCAAAAAAGCCCGAACGCATGAAGAATGGGAGGCTGAATACATGACGCTGTATTTACGAGACCAGGAAAATCAGGAAATCGGTATGGAGCAAGGCTTGAAAATTGGCTTAGAACAGGGCTTAGAACAAGGTCTTGTCGTGTTAATAAACTCTCTCAAAGAGTTTATCCCGGAGGAAGAAGCCTTATATCAGGCTATTATCAAAAATGAAGCCTATAAGGACACCTCGAGAGAAACGGTGCAGAAATACTTCCGATAACAAAGTGCGGGAAGACTATTATACTCTGTATCAATCGATTAAACATAAGACAAACAAACAGGTGCTTCCGTGACGGACAGGCTGCGGAGGCACTTGTTTTTTGTCCTATTTTGACGGCAAAGATTCGGTAAAGGATGGTAAAATAGTTGGAAGCCTGTACCAAAATATGCTATAATGAAAAGGTCGTATGAATACATAATCTGTGGAGCATGACTATGAAACTGCAATTAAACATAAAAGATGCCCTGTTTACCATAATCACACTGTTGCTTTTGCTATTTTTAAACATTTGGATGCAGGACATGTTCGATACGAAAACACTGATACCAATGATATTTGTCCTCGGTGTTTTTTTAATTTCTTTAAAAACCCAAGGCTATTTTTGGGGCATTACCGCTTCGCTACTTAGCGTATTGGCGGTAAACTATGCGTTTACATACCCGTACTATGCCTTCGATTTAATTTCTCCGGAATGCGTTGCTTCTGCCCTGGTCATGCTGATTGTTGCCATTCTGACCGGCACCCTGACCACCCAGATTAAGCATCAGGAAAAAATCAAGGCAGAAACGGAAAAGGAACACATGCGTGCCAATCTTCTCCGGGCCGTGTCCCACGATTTGCGCACACCGCTTACCACCATTTACGGTTCCTGCTCAGCTGTCATGGAAAACTATGATTCTCTGAGCAAGGAACAACAGTTAAAACTCTTAGGAGAAATGCAGAAAGATTCCGAATGGCTCATCCGCATGGTGGAAAACCTGCTCTCTGTTACCCGGATTGACGGTGGCAAAGTGCAATTAACCAAATCTCCAACGGTTTTGGAAGAGCTCATCGATGCGGTTCTTGTTAAATTCCGCAAACGATGTCCGAATCAGACAGTAGAAGTGGAAATTCCTGAGGAATTCATCAGCATTCCCATGGACGCCATGTTAATTGAGCAGGTACTTATCAATATATTGGAAAATGCTGTGGACCACGCCACCGGCATGACCAAATTAAAGCTCACGGTTACTACAGAAAATAACTTTGCGTTCTTTTGTATCAGCGACAACGGCTGCGGAATTCCTACAGACCGGCTGGACAAACTGTTCACCGGTTACTTAGACCAAGGTTCCGCTCCTGCCGACGGCAGCCGCAGCAATATGGGCATCGGGCTTTCCGTGTGCGCCGCAATCATCAAAGCACATGGTAGTGAAATCCACGCAGAAAACAATCCTTCCGGCGGTGCAAGCTTTTCCTTTGCACTGGAGCTGGAAAATTAAACACTCCTACAAGAAAGGAGAAACTGTTTTATGAACAATAACCGTTATAAGGTCCTTGTTATTGAAGACGAAAGCAATATCCGCAGCTTCGCCAAAACCATTTTGGAAGCCAATGATTATCAGGTTATTACCGCCGACACCTGCGGAAACGGAATCATGATGTTTTCTTCCCATCGGCCGGATTTGGTTTTACTTGATTTGGGACTTCCGGATAAAGATGGTTTGGAATTTATCCGCACCATCCGCAAGCAGCAGGAATCCACGCCGGTTTTGGTTCTTTCTGCCCGCACCGGAGAAACTGACAAGGTAGAAGCCCTCGACCTGGGTGCCAATGATTATATCACCAAACCCTTTGGTACTGCGGAGCTTATGGCAAGAGTCCGGGCCGCTCTGCGCATCAGCCAGTACAGCAACACTCCGTCTCTGACTCCCGGCGGAAAATTCAAACTGCATGATTTAATCATCGACTACGACCGCCGCCTGGTTACCATCACCGGAGAAGAAATCAAGCTGACCCAGACCGAATATAACATTCTTATTCTTCTGGCAAAATATACCGGCAAAGTACTTACCTATGCCACCATTATCCGCGAGGTATGGGGTCCGAGCGACGACGGCGGTGTAAAAAAACTGCAGGTAAACATGGCAAACCTGCGCAAAAAACTGGGGGTCAAGCCCGGCGACAACCGCTACATCATTAACGAGCTCGGTGTGGGCTATCGAATGTGTGAAGAAAGTCAGGAATAAGGCTGACTTCAAATAAATCACGGAGAATCCTTCTCCCAAAATAACAACTTAAGGAGGACTTTATGGAAGTCTTATATGATCATCTGCTTGGAATTCCGGCAGAAAGCTTTATCAAAATGGCTGTCATGTGGTGCATCGGCGGTCTGCTTATTTATCTTGCTATTAAGAAAGAAATGGAACCAACTCTTTTATTACCAATGGGATTTGGTGCTATTTTAGTTAACCTGCCTCTTTCCGGTGCCGTTACACAAATTATTGACGGTGTAGAGGAAATCGGTCCTATCGACGTCTTATTTAACGCAGGTATCGCAAATGAATTATTCCCATTAATTCTTTTCATCGGTATCGGTGCCATGATTGACTTCGGTCCTCTTCTTTCCAATCCAAAGCTTATGCTCTTTGGTGCCGCTGCCCAGTTTGGTATTTTCTTTACCCTCGGCGCTGCTGTTTTACTTGGTTTCGAACTTAAGGATGCTGCTTCCATCGCTATTATCGGTGCCGCAGACGGTCCTACCTCCATTGTGGTTGCCAACAAGCTGGGATCCAAATATCTGGGCGCTATTATGGTAGCGGCATATTCCTACATGGCCCTGGTACCCATCATCCAGCCTCCGGTAATCAAGCTGCT
>JAZNXI010000035.1:0-13143 GCA_045593825.1 Lachnospiraceae bacterium | reverse complement strand
AGCACCCAGAAGCTTCACGCAAGAGGTCCTCTTGGTTTAGAAGAACTTACGACAACAAAGTATATTATTTTTGGTAACGGACAAATTCGTTAACATTTTGGGGCCGGCTGTTTGTACATCGGCCCCATTTTTAGGAGATTTTTATGAGTGAATGGTTAAAGAAAGTAAAAGAAGTATCCTTAGAACAGATTCCTACCACAGAACCGGAGCGCCAGTTTTATTTTATGGATTTACTGAAGGGTTGGATGGAAGAACAGGTGGCCGAAAAAGGCCGTAAACTTACTTATCATATCCAGACCTTTGGCTGTCAGATGAATTCCAAGGATTCCGAAAAGCTGGCCGGTATTTTAGAAACCATCGGCTATGTGGAAACCGATACGGAAAAGGCAGATTTTGTTCTTTACAACACCTGTACCGTCAGAGAAAACGCTAATACAAGGGTTTACGGGCGTATCGGCTATCTCGGTACCATGAAAAAGAAAAATCCGGATATGAAGATTGCTATGTGCGGCTGCATGATGCAGGAAGCCCATGTGGTAGAAAAAATCAAGAAGAGCTACCGCTTTGTGGACATTGTTTTCGGTACCCATAATATTTTCAAATTAGCAGAACTTTTATACGAAGATATTCTTCGGGGTAAGATGGTAGTGGACGTCTGGAAAGGCACCGAACAGATTGTGGAAGATTTACCGAGTGAACATAAATATAAGTTTAAAGCCGGTGTTAACATTATGTACGGCTGTAACAATTTCTGCAGCTATTGTATCGTACCTTATGTCAGAGGCCGTGAGCGGAGCAGAAAACCGGAGGATATTATTGCCGAAGTAAAGAAGCTTGCCTCCGAGGGCATCGTGGAGATTATGCTTCTTGGCCAGAATGTGAATTCCTATGGTAAAACCTTAGAAAATCCTATATCCTTTGCAGAACTTCTGAAAATGGTGGATGAAGTGGAAGGCATCAAACGCATCCGCTTTATGACCTCCCATCCGAAGGATTTGTCCGATGAACTTATCGAGACAATGAAAAATTCCAAGAAGATTTGTACCCATCTGCATTTGCCGATGCAGTCCGGCAGTACTAAGGTTCTGAAAGAGATGAACCGTAAGTATACCAAGGAAGATTATTTGTTATTGGTTGATAAAATCAAAACTGCAATGCCGGAGGTGTCCTTAACCACCGATATCATTGTGGGATTCCCGGGAGAAACCGAGGAAGATTTCTTAGAAACCGTTGATGTGGTTAGAAAAGCCGGCTTTGATTCCGCGTATACCTTTATTTACTCTAAAAGAACCGGAACGGTAGCTGCAAAAATGGAAAACCAGGTGCCGGAAGAAGAAGTAAAAGACCGTTTTAACCGTCTGTTGGAGGAAATTAAAATTACTTCTGAGGCTTGTGCAAACCGTTACACCGGTAAAACCATGGAAGTTTTGGTGGAAGAAGAGAATGAGCAGGGCGAAGGAATGTTAACCGGAAGACTCAGTAATAATTTACTGGTACATTTTACCGGAAGCAAAGAATTAATTGGTAAATTAGTCCCGGTTAATTTAAAGGAATGCAAAGGTTTCTACTATATAGGGGAACTTTTATAATTCTTAAATACTAGAAAATGTATAAACAACACTTGACAGACTACTAAAAAAAGTATAAAATTTATATGTTGTATTTTTAGAATTGGGATAATTGTATTAATACGGCAAAAATTGAATAAGGAGGTACTCCTGTCATGGATCCGATTATTGCGATTGTTATCGCTGTGGTCGCTGCTTTAGTGGTTGGTGTTATTGCCTGGTTTGCAGCCATTGCTTATCGTAAAAAGGTTTACGAAGCAAAGGTTGGTACTGCAGAGGTTAAGGCAAGAGAAATCATCGACGACGCATTAAAGACAGCAGAAACCAAAAAGCGTGAAGCATTGCTTGAGGCGAAGGAAGAGTCTATTAAGACTAAGAATGAGCTGGAGAGAGAATCTAAGGAACGCAGAGCTGAAAACCAGCGCTACGAAAAGAGAGTCCTTTCCAAGGAAGAAGCAATCGACAAAAAAGCGGAAACATTGGAAAAACGGGAAGCCAAGATGACTGCAAAGGAAGCTGAACTTGACCGCTTACGTGGTGAAGTAGAGAATGCTCGTCAGCATCAGCTGCAGGAACTTGAGAAAATCTCGGGTTTAACCTCCGAACAAGCAAAGGAATATCTTATTAAGTCTGTGGAAGATGAAGTAAAGCATGAAACTGCAGTTCTTATCAAAGAACTGGAAAACGCAGCAAAGGAAGAAGCAGATAAGAAGGCAAAGGAATACGTTGTCGCTGCTATCCAGCGTTGTGCCGCAGATCATGTGGCTGAATCTACAATTTCCGTAGTACAGCTTCCAAACGACGAAATGAAGGGTAGAATCATCGGTAGAGAAGGACGTAACATTCGTACTCTTGAAACACTTACAGGTGTTGAATTAATTATCGACGATACTCCGGAAGCAGTAGTTCTTTCCGGTTTCGACCCAATCCGTCGTGACGTTGCACGTATTGCACTTGAAAAGTTAATTGTAGACGGTCGAATTCATCCAGCCAGAATTGAAGAAATGGTGGAAAAGGCTCAGAAAGAAGTGGAAACCATGATCCGTGAAGAAGGTGAATCTGCTGCCCTTGAGGTTGGCGTTCACGGAATTCATCCGGAACTCATTAAGCTTCTTGGTAGAATGAAGTACCGTACGAGCTATGGACAGAATGCATTGCGTCATTCTGTGGAAGTTGCCATTCTTTCCGGTTTATTAGCTGCTGAGATTGGGGTGGATGTAAGACTTGCAAAGCGTGCAGGTTTATTACATGACATCGGAAAATCGATAGACCGTGAAATGGAAGGAACCCATGTTCAGATCGGTGTGGATTTATGCCGTAAGTATAAGGAATCTGCCATCGTTATCAATGCCGTAGAGGCACATCATGGTGACGTGGAATTCCAGTCTTTAATTGCTTGTATTGTTCAGGCCGCAGACACCATTTCTGCTGCACGTCCAGGTGCAAGAAGAGAAACACTGGAAGCTTACACAAACCGACTGAAACAGTTAGAAGATATTACCAACAGCTTTAAAGGAGTGGACAAGTCCTTTGCTATCCAGGCTGGCCGCGAAGTACGTGTTATGGTTGTACCGGAACATGTATCTGACGACGACATGGTATTACTTGCAAGAGAATTGTCAAAGAAGATTGAAGCGGAGTTAGAATATCCGGGTCAGATTAAAATCAATGTTATCCGTGAGTCAAGAGCAATTGACTACGCAAAGTAAGTACATGAAAAATACAGAAAAGTTTGTAGAAATACAGGCTTTTCTGTTTTTTTTGTTTTCAAGATAATTTTATTATATAATGCGCTGTAAAAAAGTAGGGCCTTTTTAGTTGTATTTCAAATCTAATTGTGGTAAGATGTATTAATGATATTGTTGCGTTAATGCGGTAAAGAAAGGAGAACTATTATGAATAGAAAAGTTGTACTAAGACTCATCAGTTTACTAATGTTTGTTGCTGCAGTTGTGTTTGTTATTATTGCAGTATCTTGCCCAACCTTAGGACGTGTCTTTTATATCGGTTCTTTCCGTGTTGATGGAGATGTATTACATATAGTTTATAATATTTATCTTATAATAATGGTTTTATTGTTTCTGTTATCCTTTATTGGAAAGAAAGAAAAATTTAAGGGAGATAAGATATGCAAACCTTAAAGTCTTTGCCACCATGGGATGCACTAATGAAGTACATGGTATGGAAGCAACTTGGTGAAATTGAGAATAAACGCATTCTGGATTTTGGTAGCGGGTCAGGTATTACGGCAAATCACTATGCCCAAAAGAATTCGGTGATTGCCATAGAACCTTCAGAGGAAGCAGTAAATGCCCGCTGGCAGGATAATTCCTATGAACAGCTTACCGGTAGTACTGATAAGCTAAAGGAATTGCCATCAGAATGCTTTGACATAATTATTTGCCATAATGTACTGGAATACGCCTTAGACAGAGAAGATATTTTGTCTGAATTTGCACGTACTTTAAAACCGGATGGTTTTATTTCTCTTGTAAAACATAATCGTCCCGGACGCGTCATGCAGATGGTAGTGTTATTAAATAATTTTGAACATGCCAATGCATTGCTCGATGGCAAAGCAGGAGAATCCGGACAGTATGGTGCCATTCATTACTATGAGGATACCGATATTGAGAAATGGTGCCCTGCATTAAAAATTTCTAAAACATTAGGTATGCGTACGTTCTGGGATTTACAGCAAAATCAGGAGTGTCATAAGGACGTCGATTGGCAGGAGAAAATGCTTCAGATGGAGCATCGGGTGGAAAATATCGAAGAATATAAACAGATTGCGTTTTTTCATCATATAACGATAAAGAAAAAATAAATACAAACATAGAAAAAGGAGAATAATTTTTATGAAAAAAATAGGTTTTATCGGTGCAGGAAATATGGGATTACCATTACTTATGGGTGCAACAAAGTTATTAGGCGCAGAACAGCTGACATTCTTTTGCGCGGACGAGTTTAGTAATAAGCGCGCACATGAAACTACAGGAGTAGAACAAGCGGAATCCCTGGAAAAATTAGTACAAACCAGTGAATGTGTGCTTTTGGCAGTAAAGCCTCAGTCCTTTGGAGAGGTGCTTCCTGTAATTAAGGCAAATACCTTTGATGGACAGGTTATTATTTCTCTTGCTCCGGGCGTAACCGTAGAGTATTTAAGCCAGGAAACCGGCGGTAAAACGAAGATTGTCCGCACCATGCCAAATACACCTGCCATGGTTGGCGAAGGTATGACAGCAGTTTGCTTTGGTAGTGATGATTTTACAGCTGTAGAAAAGAAATTAGTACAGGATTTATTTGAAACCGTTGGTAAAATGGTAGAGCTTCCGGAGCGTTTAATGGATGCGGCAGTGGTGGCCAACGGAAGTTCTCCGGCCTTCGTCTATATTTTTATGGAAGCCCTTGCAGACGGCGCAGTAAAATTCGGAATTCCACGTGCGACGGCTTATGAAATGGTAGCCCAGACTGTAATAGGCTCTGCAAAAATGCTTCTGGAAACAGGTGAACATCCGGGTAAATTAAAGGATAATGTATGTTCTCCTGGCGGAACTACCATTGTGGCTGTATCTGCGTTAGAAGAAGCCGGATTTAGAAATGCTGTAATTAAGGCCTGTGATGCTTGCTATGAAAAGGCTACCGGGTTGAAGAAATAAAGAAAGAGAGATTATTATGGACCAAATTAAACGAATCGGCAGAGAATTAAAATATAAAGGTAAAATCCTTGATTTTTATGAGGATACCATGCAGACACCGGAAGGACACATTATGAAGTGGGACTACCTGCATCACAACGGTGCAGCCGCGGTGGTTCCGGTGGATAAAGACGGAAAAATTTATATGGTAAGCCAGTACCGTTCCGGCTGCGATAAAATGTCGCTGGAGATTCCGGCAGGCTGTTTAAATCCGGGTGAAGACCGTAAAACCGCTGCTGCCAGAGAGTGTGAGGAGGAAATCGGTTATAAGTGTCAGAACATTGAGCTGTTACTTAAGTTTTATTCTGCCTTTGCTTATTGCGACGAATACATCGAAATTTACTGCGCTACAGACCTGGTTCCAACGAAGCAGAATCTGGATGAGGATGAGTTTCTGGAGGTTCAAAAGTACGATTTGGAAGACTTAATTGACATGATTTTGTCCGGAGAAATTTCCGATTCCAAGACAATTGCGGCGATTTTAGCATATAAAGAAAAGTATATCAACAGAAAATAGTTTTTTGATGGGAGAATTAGTATGTGTAAGATTCAAATACAGGATAAAAGTGTTATAATTAAATGGATAGTCGTAATACTGATTGGCTTGTTTTTTCTCTCTTTTGGCTCACTTTATGTTATCAAAACAGTAAAAACATCTGAATGGTATCATCTGAGACAGTTAAAAAAGGCCTATAACCAGGAATATGCCCATATTAATGATGCGGATAAAATAATATATATCGGTATTTCTTCCAACGGCGAGGATGGTCCATGGGAATATTTCTATGAGACACCGGACTATCTGTTTGATGATATGACCTGTGATAATTTTAAGGAAATTGATGACCCTGCAAAGGTGGATGAAATTCTTACTTATGATTGGATTATGGCTGTCTTTAAGGATGCATCCAAGTCCATTTACCATATTTCCCCGGAGGGCGAGATTTACTGGGGTACTTCGTTTACAGTAGATTGTCCGTCGTTGCTCCGGTGGTATAAGGAGAATAAGAAATAATGTTATTTGACTTAAAATCTGTCACATAATTAAATTTGTGACAGATTTTTTTATAAAAACATGTGACCAATGCAGATTTTCTTTCGTCTATTAAGGTGAAAGGCCTTAACAAAGGAGAATTATTCCATGGAAGACAAAACTATAATTCAATTATTTTTCGAACGTTCGGAAACGGCCATTACCGAAACTGCAGCAAAGTATGGCAAGTTATGTCATACCATTGCGTACAACATCCTTTATAACGAAGAAGATTCGGAAGAATGTGTCAATGATACGTATATGAAAGCGTGGGAAGTAATTCCGCCGCAGATTCCGGAAAAACTGGCTGCTTTTTTAGGAAAAATCACCCGTAATCTTGCGATTTCGAAGTACCGTCACAACAGCAGTTTAAAACGTGGCGGCGGTCAGGTGGCCTATGCCCTGGAGGAATTGGCAGAATGTATCCCGGATAAAAACACGACGGAGCAGGCAATTTCCGATAAGCTGTTTGTAGAGCAGTTAAACAGTTTTTTGGAAAAACTGCCGGCGGAAAAACGTAAGGTTTTTATGCAGAGATATTGGTATCTGCGTCCAATCAGCGAGATTGCAGAGGAATTTTCTATGTCGGAAAGCAAGGTTAAAATGATATTACATCGTACCCGAAATACATTAAAAGAGGTTCTGGAGAAAGAAGGGATTATTCTATGAGTAAAGAAAAATTATTGGAAACCCTTGGTCAAGTGAAGGAAGAGTTTATTGAGGAAGCCGCACCAAAAGGGTTATTGGATAATGCTGAAAAAACAGCGGATATTGTAAAAAAATCCGGTCGGATAACAAAACTTTATCCCTATTTGAAATGGGGTTCCTTAGCTGCTTGTCTTTGCATTATTGTAGGTCTAGGCATGAAAGTAATGCCATTTTCAGCAGCTAAGAATGATGCGGCATATGAATCCGCAGACCAAATGAAGCCGGCTACACAGGGAGAAAGCTTTAATGCAAAAACTGACTCACTTAAGCAGGATAAGGATTACTCGTCCGGTAAAAGTTATAGTAATATAACCAACGGTAATACTGCTGATAATACAGGGGAATCCAATTACGAAATGAACACGGATTGTTCGAAAGCATCAGAAGAAGCAGAGAAAGCACCCGGTCAGGCTGATAAAGGATTTCCTGATTGGGGACTTACGTTATCTGTGAAAAATGTTACATCAACCGGACTTACTTTAGTGGTTACCCAGTCCGGAGGCAATCCAACCGGCGATATTTTGACCGGTGAACCTTACCGCTTAATTGCTTTAGTTGATGATACATGGAAGGCAGTGGAAGAGTTACCTTTGCCGGAAGGTGTAGACGGACGCGGTTTTAACAGTATTGGGTATTGGATTCAAAAGGGCGAAACCAGAGAGTTTGACATCAACTGGGAGTGGATGTTTGGTGAACTGCCAAGCGGCACCTATCGTTTGATAAAAGAATTTTCTGATTTCAGAGAAACTGCGAATTATGATCCTTTTGAGTATTGGGTAGAATTTTACATTGAATAAAAATAAATAGAATTTACTTGAAAAATCATGTTAAAATGGATATCATATTAGTATTGATAGGTATCAATTTTTAACATGATTTTTTTGGAGGTATGGCCCATGAGAATGTATGACCTGATAATGAAAAAGAAAGAAGGAGAAGCTCTCACAAAAGAAGAAATCAATTTTATTGTGGAGGGCTACACAAACGGTAGTATTCCTGATTATCAGATGTCCGCATTTTTAATGGCAGTATGCTTAAAAGAAATGAATCTGCAGGAAACCATCGATCTTACCATGGCAATGGTAAACAGTGGTGATGTACTGGATTTATCTCCAATTGTAGGTAAAAAAGCAGATAAGCACAGCACCGGCGGTGTTGGCGATAAAACCTCGTTAATTATCGGACCGATGGTGGCGGCCCTTGGAGTTCCTGTGGCAAAAATGTCCGGACGCGGTCTGGGTCATACCGGCGGTACCATTGATAAATTAGAAAGCTTTCCGGGATTTTCCGTGTCTTTATCGGAACAGCAATTTTTTGATAATGTTAACCGTATGAAGCTTGCAATTATCGGCCAGACGGCAAATCTTGCTCCGGCAGATAAAAAAATGTATGCACTTCGGGACGTAACCGCAACCGTTAACAATTTATCTTTAATTTCTTCCAGTATTATGAGTAAGAAAATTGCAGCCGGCTCCGATGTTATTGTTTTAGATGTAAAATGCGGCAGCGGCGCCTTTATGAAGACTCTTGATGATGCGGAAGCTTTAGCAAAAGCCATGGTAGAGATCGGTAATGGTGTCGGTAGGGAAACTTATGCGGTACTTTCCGATATGAGTCAGCCTCTTGGTAAATATGTCGGTAATGCATTGGAAGTAAAAGAAGCAATTAAAACCTTAAAAGGTCAGGGACCTGCCGATTTAATGGAGGCCTGCATGACATTAGCATCTTATATGCTTATTGGTGTTGGCCGTGCAGAAAACGTCGCCGAAGCAGAAGCGCTTCTTCAGTCCACCATTGACGACGGAAGTGCATTAAAGAAGCTTGCTGAATTTGTAGAAGCCCAGGGCGGAGATGCATCTTATGTTTGGAACCCTGAAAAATTTCCTCGTACGGAGTTTGTGGAAGAAATTGTTGCTACTGAAAATGGTTATGTGGCAGAAATATTAACGGATGAAATCGGCATGACCTCTTTAGTGCTTGGCGGTGGACGTGAAACCAAGGAAAGTGAAATTGACTTAAGTGTTGGTATAAAGATTCATAAAAAAGTGGGAGATTACGTCCGCAAAGGTGAATCTCTTGCAAGATTATATGCCAACGATTTAAGTAAGTTAAAAGCAGCTTCTCCTAGACTGCAGGCTGCATATAGATTAAGCAAAGAGCGTGTGGAAGCACCTAAACATGTACTTGGTATTGTTACCAAAGACGGTTGCACAAGATATTAAATAATGATGGGTAAGGCATAGCGGAAACGTTGTGCCTTTTCTTTTTGAGAAATTTCATAAAAACGGACAGCAGAAAATATATATGTGGTACAGACGAATTTGTGAGGAAGTATGATTTATTTAAAAGAAAAAATGAAAAGAATTTTTGTGCTGACTGTAATATGCATCCTGTTATGTTCTAAGAGCACTCTATTATGCTTTGCTGATGAAACAAAACCTCAGCTGCAATCGGAGTCTTATGTTCTTATGGAAGCATCCACGGGTACGATATTGCATGAAAAGGATATGCATAAGGTTTTACCTCCTGCCAGTATTACCAAGATTATGACGCTTATCCTGATATACGAGGCGTTGGAAGACGGAACAATCACGAAAGAAACTATTGTAACCACAACAGACCACGCTGCAAGTATGGGTGGTTCCCAAGTGTATCTGGAAGCTGGAGAACAGCAGAGTGTGGAAACCCTGATTAAATGCATTACCATATCCAGTGCAAACGATGCCTGTGTAGCTATGGCAGAGCATTTATCCGGCACAGAAGCAGCGTTTGTGGAGGAAATGAATAAAAAAGCAAAAGAACTGGGCATGAACAACACTAATTTTGTAAATTGCTGTGGATTGGATGTGGACGGTCATGTATCTACCGCTTATGATATTGCACTTATGTCTAAAGAATTAATGACAAAATATCCGGATATCATGCAGTATACTACCACCAGAATATCTTCCATGACTCATGTAACCAATAAGGGAACATCGGAATTTGGTCTTACCAATACCAATAAGTTATTGAGCTCTTATGAAGGAATTACAGGCTTAAAAACAGGTTCTACAGGAAAAGCCAGATACTGTTTAAGTGCCACTGCAAAAAGAAATGATATTGATATGATTGCAGTTGTGCTTTCTGCACCTGATACCAAAACCCGTTTCAGAGAAGCTGCAACCTTATTAAATTACGGGTTTTCCCAGTGTAAAATTTTTGTAGATGACCATTCTGACTTAGAACCGATTAAAGTGCCGGTAGAAAAGAGCATGGAAGCGGAACTTTCACTTGTTCCAAAGGAAAACTTCCGCTATATTACGGTAAATAAAAATGAATTGGAACAAATTACTGAGGAAAGTCTTGTGTTTGAACGAGTAACTGCTCCGGTAGAACAGGGAGAAGAACTTGGAGCCATCATTTACTCCATAAACGGTAAAGAAATCGGCAGGATTGCACTGGTGGCGGAGACTGCTATCAAAGAAGCAACCTATTTGGATTACTTAAAGAAAATTTTAAGCTATTTTTAGTTAGAAAAGAAGCTGTATTTCCTTGACAGAAAAACCGGAAAAGGTTATATTTATAGTTGGAGAAAAATTAATAAACTTCAATTTTTAGTAGGATAAGGATTAATTATGTGGTGGTATTTTCTGGTGCTTTTGCCGGTGGCGATAGTGCTCTGGCTGTTATATGAGTGGATGGAACATTCTATGGTTCAATATAACACTACAGTTGTAGAATGTCAAAAACTGCCGCAAAATAAAGCACTTAAGATATGCCTTATATCCGACTTACATAACAATCGTAAGAATTTATCAAAGCTTACACAACGTATTGGTTCCTTTGCACCGGATATGATTTTACTTGCCGGGGATTTGGTAAATAAACATAAGCCTGTAAACAAAGAGGCTGATAAGTTTCTTGCTGCGGTGGCAGAGCTTCCGGTTCCGGTATATTATTCTGCAGGGAACCACGAATTATCACTTTTAGAAAAGTTTCCGGAAAGCTGGCAAACCTATGTAAAGAAGCTTCCGGAAGGCGTTTGTTATCTGGATAATTCTTGTGAACTTTTGCCGGGTAATCAGGATATTTGCATTATCGGATTATCTTTACCGAGAGAATTTTATAAAAAAGGGAAATTATATGATAAACCGGAAGATTTACCGGAAATAGAAGTTCCTGAGCATAAATTTAATATTCTCCTGGCACATCATCCGGAGTATTGGTCCATGTATAGCAAATATAAAGCAGATTTTATTGTATCCGGACATTTACACGGGGGCTTGCTTAGACTTCCTGTTATTGGTGGAATTGTTTCCCCAAGACTCCGTCTGCCAGACTGCGATGCAGGACTACTAAAGCTTTCCGATAACAGTAAGCTTTTTGTCAGCCGCGGGCTTGGTTCCCATACCATTCCGCTTAGGTTTTTTAATCGGGTTGAGGTTAATTTTATAACTCTGAAGAATAAATAAAATACATCATAGAATGGAGAACCTTACATGGCAATCCCTGTAAAATTAGAGGTGTTTGAAGGTCCGTTAGATCTTTTATTACACTTAATTGAAAAAAACAAAATTGATATTTACGATATTCCTATCGCTTTAATTACCGAGCAGTACATGGACTATTTAAAAGCAATGGAAAAGCAGGACTTAGACAATATGAGCGAATTCCTTGTTATGGCAGCAACACTGCTGAAAATTAAGTCCAGAATGCTTTTACCTCAGGAAGAAACTGAGGAAGAAGAACAGGAAGATCCGCGTCAGGAACTGGTAGAACGTCTCTTAGAGTACAAAATGTACAAATTTATGTCCTTAGAGCTTCGTGACCGTCATACAGATGCAGATAAAATGATGTTTAAAAAGAGTACCCTGCCGCCGGAGGTTGCGGATTTTAAAGAAGAAATCAATTTAGAAGAACTGATTGGCGATTTGACTCTTTCTAAATTAAACGATATTTTCCAATCTGTCATGAAAAAACAGGTGGATAAAATCGACCCTGTCCGTAGTACGTTCGGTAAAATTGAAAAAGAAGAGGTCAATTTATCCAAAAAGATGCGTTATGTGCAGGAATATGGCCTGGCAAATAAAAAATTCAGTTTCCGTAAGCTTTTAGAGGAACAAAGTGATAAGATGGACTTAATTGTTACATTCCTCTGCATTTTAGAACTGATGAAAATGGGTCGTGTAAGTATTGTTCAAGAAGAAATTTTCGATGACATTTTAATTGAGTATTTGGCAGATGATGTTATCGAAATTGATGAAAGCCAGTTGTAAATCGGCTGTATAGAAAGGAAAAATTTGATGGAAACACCAAACGAAATACAAGTTTTAGAAGCACAGATTGAAGCAATTTTATTTACGATGGGTGAAGCAGTGGAAGCGGAGCGCATTGCCATGGCACTGGACCATGACGTGGATACGGTCCGCCGCGTGGCAAGAAATATGATGGACAGATACCGTTCTTCCGATAGAGGCATCCAGATCATTGAGTTAAATGACTCTTATCAGATGTCTACCAAGCAGTCCATGTATGAATCCATTATTAAAATTGCTCATGTACCAAAGAAGCATGTTTTAACCGAAGTTTTACTGGAAACACTTTCTATTGTTGCATATAAGCAGCCGATTACCCGTCAGGAAATCGAGGCTATCCGTGGTGTAAGCTGTGACCATGCGGTAAATAAGCTGGTGGAATACGGTTTAATTGCTGAAGTTGGCCGTCTGGATGCACCGGGCCGTCCGATTTTATTCGGCACCACCGAAGATTTTCTTCGCAGCTTCGGTTTGGCGTCCCTGGAGGAGCTTCCGGTAGTGAAGCCGGAAAAGGTAGAAGATTTCAAGATAGAGGCAGAAGAGGAAATTCAGTTAAAGCTTGATATTTAGCGTTACATCCGGAGGACGCATATGATACAGTTGACAAAAAACATGATACGTAACCTTGCTTCCAATGAAAAAACATTCATGAGGGGGATGCAGTACTTCCAAAACGGACGTATCCAGAATGCTTCTTATTCTAAGGCGGGCAAGCGGTACAAAGTCATTGTTAAGGGCAATTACAATTATACGGTTATGATTGAGGAACAGGAAGACGGGTCCTTTTTGACAAGCTGTAATTGTCCCAGCTCCGTAAAAGAAAAAGGTGCCTGCAAGCA
>JAZNXI010000034.1:0-35496 GCA_045593825.1 Lachnospiraceae bacterium | reverse complement strand
GATTGTACTCGTTGTTATGCTCGTAAGCGATAACTTCGTCAGCAGAAAGGCCGAAGATAACTGCGTTTTCTGCGCCTGCTTCTTCTACGATTTCTACGTTAGCACCATCCATAGTACCGAGAGTGATAGCACCGTTTAACATAAACTTCATGTTACCGGTACCGGAAGCTTCCTTAGATGCAGTGGAAATCTGCTCGGAAACATCTGCCGCTGCGAAAATCCACTCAGCGTTGGATACACGGTAGTTTTCGATAAATACCACTTTAAGCTTACCGTTAATGGAAGCGTCATTGTTGATTACATCACCAACGCTGTTGATGAGCTTGATGATTGCCTTTGCACGACGGTAACCTGCGGATGCCTTTGCACCGAAGATAAATGTTCTTGGGTAGAACGGCATATCCGGATTCTTCTTGATCTCGTTGTAGAGATACATGATGTGCAGGATGTTAAGGAACTGTCTCTTGTACTCGTGAAGACGCTTAACCTGTACGTCGAAGATGGAGCGAGGATCAACCTCAACACCGTTGTGCTTCTTGATGTAGTTAGCAAGTCTTACCTTGTTCTGGTACTTGATGTTCTGAAGCTCTGCCAGTGCCTTGTCATCATCGGCATAAACCATTAACTTCTCAAGGTGGGACAGGTTGGTAATCCAGTCGTCGCCAATCTTATCGGTAATCCAGTTAGCAAGTAATGGGTTGCCGTGAAGAAGGAATCTTCTCTGGGTAATACCGTTGGTCTTGTTGTTGAACTTTTCAGGCCACAACTGATAAAAATCCTTTAACTGTTCCTTCTTTAAAATTTCGGTATGAAGGGCAGCAACACCGTTTACGGAGAAGCCTGCTACAATTGCTAAGTTCGCCATACGAACCTGACCGTCGTATACGATTGCCATCTTTTCTACCTTGCTGTAGTCGTTTGGATACTTCTCCTGTAAGAGAATTAAGAAACGACGGTTGATTTCTTCTACAATCTGGTAAATACGAGGAAGGAGTCTGGAGAACAGCTCTAACGGCCACTTTTCCAGAGCTTCTGCCATGATGGTGTGGTTGGTGTATGCACAGCACTTGCTGGTTACTTCCCATGCTTCATCCCAGCTTAAGAAGTAGTCGTCAAGGAGAATTCTCATTAACTCTGCTACAGTAACGGTTGGATGGGTATCATTTAACTGGAAGCAAACCTTTTCGTGTAACTTGCGGACATCATCGTGGGTTTCCATATACTTGGAAACAGCACGCTGAATGCTGGCGGATACGAAGAAGTACTGCTGCTTTAAACGAAGCTCCTTACCTGCATAATGATTGTCGTTTGGATAAAGAACTTCTGTGATGGTCTTAGCCAGGTTTTCCTGCTCTACGGACTTCTGATAGTCACCCTTGTCGAAGTGCTCTAAGTTGAAGTTGTTAATTGCTTCCGCATCCCAGATACGAAGGGTATTTACTACACCATTGCCGTAACTGATAACCGGAATATCGTAAGGGATAGCCATAACGGAGCTGTAGTTTTCCTGTACGAAATGATCCTTACCGTTCTCGGCACGAACCATCTTTACGTAACCGCCGAACTTAACTTCTACGGCATATTCCGCACGCTTGATTTCGAATGGGTTACCATGCTTTAACCAGTCGTCCGGCTTTTCCACCTGGAAACCGTCCTTGATGGCCTGCTTAAACATACCGTACTTATAACGGATACCGCAGCCATATGCCGGATAACCAAGGGAAGATAAGGAATCAAGGAAGCAGGCTGCCAGACGGCCAAGACCGCCGTTACCAAGTGCTGCGTCCGGCTCTTCGTCCTCGATAATATCAAGGTCAAAACCGATTTCCTCTAAAACTTCCTTTACAACGCTCTGTGCCTTCATGTTGATAATGTTGTTACCAAGGGCACGGCCCATTAAGAACTCCATGGAAAGGTAGTAAACGGTCTTTACATCTTCCTTTTCATAGGTCTTGTGAGTGTCCATCCACATATCGATGATATAATCCTTTAATGCGTAGGACACTGCCTGGAATAACTGCTGCTTGGACGCTTCTTCAATGTCCTTGCGGTACAGCATTCTCATGTTGTTAGCAATTTTCTGCTTAAACTCTTTCTTTGTGATTTCCATACTTTTCATTTGCTCCTTTTTGGGGAAGGAGCGCCCGCCCCAAAGGCGCTCCCATTATTTGTGTTTTACAGTCTCTTTACACCGATGGTGACATCCTCACCATTTAAATTCCATTCCTTTGCAATGCCATCCATTGCGCCGGTAACTACTTCGTCAGCAAGAACAACGGACTTGATTTCTGCCTCGTTCTTCTTCATGAGTTCTTCTAACTTCGCATTGCCGTTTACATAAACGATGATGTGGTCCATAACCTCGAAATCGGAATCCTTTCTCATGGTCTGTACCTTGGAGATTAACTCTCTGACAAAACCTTCTTCAATTAAAGCGTCGGTTAAGTTGGTGTCCAGAACTACGGTGATGCCGTGGTCAGAATCGGAAACATAACCTTCCTTCTGTGCTGCCTCGATAAGTAAGTCTTCGGTAGCAAGCTCTTCTTCTGCGCCTTCTACCACAACGGTAACCTTGCCGGTCTCGTTTAAGGAGTCCATAACTGCGTTGCCGTCTACGTTATTTAATACTTCTCTTAAAGCATTTAAGCGGCTGCCGAATCTCTTACCGAGAGTCTTAAGCTGCGGCTTGAAGGTATAGGAAGTGAAGGAGCGTACATCACTTGTAAACTCTACTGCCTTTACATTCAGCTCATCTGCCACGATTTCACGGAAGAATTCCGGAAGCTCCTGCTCAGCCTTTACATACATCTGAGCCAGTGGCTGACGCTGCTTTAAGTTGGCGTTGTTACGGCAGGCACGGCCAAGAACTACAATCTGCAGAACCTCGTCCATATCCTGCTCTAACTTTTTATCAATCCATGCTTCTTCCACGGTTGGGAAGTCACATAAATGAACACTTTCAGGGGCAGAAGCATCTACGCTGCAAACTAAGTTGCGGTAAATTTCTTCTGTCATAAACGGAATCATCGGAGCTGCTGCCTTGGAGATGGTAACCAGTGCAGTGTACAGAGTCATGTAAGCGTTAATCTTATCCTGCTCCATACCCTTTGCCCAGAAACGCTCTCTGCCGCGGCGCACGTACCAGTTACTCATTTCATCAACGAAATCCTGGAGTGCTCTTGCTGCTTCCGGAATGCGGTAGTTGTCGAGATTATCGTCCACAGCCTTAACGGTGGAGTGAAGTCTGGACAATAACCACTTATCCATTACGGATAATTTATCATAATCTAAAGTATACTTTGTTGCGTCGAATTCATCGATGTTTGCATACAGTACGAAGAATGCATAGGTGTTCCACAGGGTACCCATGAACTTACGCTGACCTTCCTGAACTGCCTTGCCGTGGAAACGGTTTGGAAGCCATGGAGCGGAGTTGATGTAGAAGTACCAGCGGATTGCATCGGCGCCGTAAGTCTGCAGCGCATCAAATGGGTCAACCGCATTACCCTTACTCTTACTCATCTTCTGACCGTTTTCGTCCTGTACGTGGCCAAGAACGATAACGTTTTCATAAGGAGCCTTGTTGAACAGGAGTGTGGACTCTGCCATCAGGGAGTGGAACCAGCCTCTGGTCTGGTCAACTGCCTCGGAGATGAACTGAGCCGGGAACTGCTGCTCGAATAATTCCTTGTTTTCGAACGGATAGTGATGCTGTGCGAACGGCATTGCACCGGAGTCGAACCAGCAGTCGATAACCTCAGGTACACGAACCATCTTCTTGCCACATTCCGGACAATTAAGAAGAATTTCATCGATATACGGACGATGGAATTCTACGGTCTTTGCCTTTTCGTCACCACTCATGTTATAGAGGTCTTCACGGCTGCCTACGCAGTGTCTGTGACCGCATTCACATTCCCAGATGTTAAGTGGGGTACCCCAGTAACGGTTTCTGGAAATTGCCCAGTCCTGAATGTTCTCTAACCAGTTGCCGAAACGGCCCTTACCGATGGATTCCGGAATCCAGTTTACGGTATTGTTGTTGCGGATTAAGTCATCCTTAACTGCGGTTTCCTTGATGTACCAGGACTCTCTTGCATAGTAGATGAGAGGAGTGTCACATCTCCAGCAGTGAGGATAGCTGTGCTCAAACTTAGGAGCTTCGAATAATAAATTCTTTTCTGCCAGGTCCTTTAAAACAAGAGGGTCTGCATCTTTTACGAATACGCCTGCGTATGCGGTTTCTGCGGTCATTTCGCCCTTACCGTCTACCAGCTGAACGAATGGCAGGTCGTAGTTGCGGCCAACCTTGGCATCGTCTTCACCGAAGGCAGGAGCGATATGTACCACGCCGGTACCGTCGGTTAATGTTACATAGCCGTCGCAGGTTACGAAGTGTGCCTTCTTGCCCTGCTTTGCTATAGTTTCATTTGCAAAGTCAAATAATGGCTCGTATTCCTTATACTCTAAGTCCTTACCAACGTAAGTTTCAAGAACCTCGTACGCAGGAGCATCTTCTGTCTTAAGCTTTCCGAGAACGGTATTGCAAAGAGCCTCTGCCATGTAATATACAAAACCATCGGCTGCCTTTACCTTAACGTAGGTTTCTACCGGATTAACACAAAGTGCCACGTTGGATGGCAGTGTCCATGGGGTAGTGGTCCATGCTAAGATGTAAGCATCCTCACCCTTTACCTTGAAACGGGCGATAGCGGAACGTTCCTTAACGTCCTTGTAGCCCTGTGCTACTTCCGCACTGGAGAGAGGAGTACCGCAGCGTGGGCAGTAAGGAACAATCTTAAAGCCCTTGTAAAGTAAGCCCTTATCCCAAATCTGGCGGAGAGCCCACCACTCGGACTCAATAAAGTTATCGTCATAGGTTACATATGGATCATCCATATCAGCCCAGAAGCCAACGGTGCCGGAGAAATCTTCCCACATGCCCTTGTACTTCCAAACGCTTTCCTTACACTGCTGGATGAACGGCTCCAGACCGTATGCTTCAATCTGGTCCTTGCCGTTGATGCCAAGAAGCTTTTCTACTTCAATTTCTACCGGAAGACCGTGGGTGTCCCAACCGGCCTTACGTGGCACCATGTAGCCCTTCATGGTACGGTATCTAGGAATCATATCCTTGATTACTCGGGTTAAAACGTGACCGATATGTGGCTTACCGTTTGCGGTTGGCGGTCCGTCATAGAATGTGTAGGTTTTACCCTGTTTTCTTGCTTCAATACTCTTTTCGAAAATGCCTTCTTCTTTCCAGAAGAGCTCTACGGCTTTTTCTCTGTCCACGAAATTCATGCTTGCATCAACTTTTTTGTACATGATTCATGCCTCCTATATAAAAAACTAAAAGGTGCTTTGTTCTCCCGCGAAACGGGACGAAAAGCACCTACTAATTCGTTATACCACCCATTCGCATACGAAACGTCAGCCCGCATTCCGGCGAAGCATAACATTTGATATCCTATCCATATAACGGTGGAACCCGTCGCAGACTACTAAAGCATTTGCTCTTTCGAAGCGCAACTCAGAAGGGATATTCGCCGCCCAGTACTTGCCGCCGGCTCCCACTGTCCCGGCTTCGCTGTGCCTTTCCTCAAACGGTTACTGTCTTCATCAACGTTTTTATTGCCTCAATATTACAACGAAAATTCCCGAAAGTCAACGGAAATTTTAGATTTTTCCTTATTTTAGGCATTTTCCATAAAACTTCTCTAAAAGTTCCTGCTTTTTTTATTTGTACATTTGATTTATTTGTGGTATAACATATAATTAGTTGCTTTTCATATATAATAGAATCGAGGAATATACATGTTACAAAAAAGAAACGGATTTCTTATGTTTATATTATTGACAACTGCATGTTGTCTGTGTGGCTGTACAAAACCGGACCCTGTTGTGGACCCGAGCTATCCGTCCCAGGCGCCGGCGGTTTCCGAAGCAGCCACTCCAACACCGGATGTATCGCAGCCGGATGCTACCCCTGTCGCTGATGCTACCGCTACTCCAACTGCTGAGCCAACAGCAACAAGCACTCCGACTCCTACACCGACGGCCACACCAACGCCAACGGCAACTCCGACACCTACACCGACACCAACACCGATTCCAACCGTTCCACCGGCACCGGCTACAGTAAATACGGATACCTCCACCATTGATTTCCTTATCAACCGTGACTATCCGTTAACAGAAAAATACAAGCCAAAAAACCTGGTAGCTCCGGACATTCCGTTTGCCTTCAGCGACAAAACATTAGACAAGCGTAAGTTAACAAAGGTTGCTGCCGAAGCTTTGGAAGATCTCTACAATGCGGCCCGGGAGGAAGAAGGCCTTACCATTTACGGCGTTTCCGGCTACCGCTCCTACGACCGCCAGTACGATATTTACGGTGCCAACCTGATTAACCGTGGCATCCGTCACACAAACCTGTACTCAGCAGCTCCCGGTAACAGCGAGCATCAAACCGGTCTTGCTATTGACGTATCCTGCAAGTCCATTAACTTTGCACTGACCAACTCCTTCGCCTCTACTCCGGAAGGACTTTGGTTAAAAGACAACTGCTGGCGCTTTGGCTTTATTCTCCGTTATCCAAAGGATAAAGAACACATTACCGGATACGCTTACGAACCATGGCATATCCGCTATGTCGGTGTTCCGCTTGCTTACTACCTGTACACGAACGACTTAACTTTAGAAGAATACTACGGGGTTCCTTCCAGCCATACTCTGGCAGAATTGGAAGACCGTCCATTAATTGATATGAACACCGATCGGTTTTACAAGTTATACGCCGCAACTCTTGATTCCGAGCTTCTTTATAAAGAAGACGGTACTGTCTGGGTTTCCGAGTCTACCGGCTTCCCTCTGTTAAAAGAGCTTATCCGCGACGCAGCCGGAAACATCATCCGGGTAAGCGGCACTCCATTTTTTGTGGAACCGATTTATGATGCCAACGGCAATTATGTGCTGGATGTAACCGGCAACATTCTTTACACCAAGCCTTACTTTGATGCGGAGGGCAACCTGTGGTTAGACTACAGCGGTTCCCCGGTTTACATGCAGCCGTTATGGAACGCCGACGGTACCCTTGCTACGGATTTCGAAGGCAATATTCTCTACACCGAACCGGAAAAAGACTTATTCGGCATGGAAATCATTACAGAAACCGGGTCTTTAAACCAGAAAGTTCCGGTACGTGACATTTTTGGAGAGCTGACCTATAACGCAGACGGCACCGTTGTCTTCTACGAACCGTTTATCAATCCGCTTACCGGCGAATACATTTTAGACAGCGCAACCGGTCTTCCGTTGTATCCTGCAGAATACTACGAAGTACCGCACAACACCCTGCCGCTGGAAGCACCTACCGATAACCCGTTTTATGAGGATCCGTTTTTAGAGGCTCCGGCAGACGACCCTGTTACCGGAGAAATTCCTGAAGACCCGGTTAACACCCCGGATGATTCCACTTATGATACCAACGATGAAACAGGAGGTTTCTTTGGATGAGAACCTTTTTCGTATTTTTATTTTTAGCTGTATTTTTTATAGTAACCTTTCCGGCATATCTGGTTCTTTACCTGCTTAGAAAAAAGAACCGGCTGCTATCCTCTAAAATTGCCCAGTGGTTTGTGCAGTGGGGATTCCGCTTTATCACTTTCCCTGCCGGTATGAAACGGGTAGTTCTCGGCCGTGAAAATGTGCCAAAGGACACTGCAGTACTTTATGTTTCCAACCACCGCAGCATCGCCGATATTCCGATGGCATACATTGCCTCCCCAAACCTCATGGGCTTTGTTGCAAAAATCGAAATCAAAAAGGCACCGTTCCTTAGCTGGTGGATGGAACTGGTAAACTGCCTGTTCTTAGACCGCAGCGATATGCGTGCCGGAATGAAAATGATTTTAGACAGCATCGACAGCATTAAGCAGGGTTATTCCATTTTCATTGCTCCGGAAGGAACCAGAAACCACGGCAAGGAACTTCTTCCTTTCAAGGAAGGTTCCTTAAAAATGGCAGACAAAACCGGCTGCCCGATTATACCGGTTGCCATCTCCGGCACGGACGATGTGTTTGAAAATTCTTTCCCGTGGATTAAAAAAGCCACCTGTGTCATCGAATACGGAAAACCGATTTATCCGGATCAGTTAACAAAGGAAGAGCGCAAAACCATGGGCGCCCACTGCCGGGACATCATCACCGAAATGTTAAAGGGCCACGAGCAGTATCTGGTAAACAACCCATCTCAGAAGAAATAATAATCCGCTTGCAATTTATGCGGAAATTATATACAATTAAGGTTAGTTTGAAACAAAGGAAGGAGGAAATTCTATGGAAACATGGATGATTGTTACACTTGTTATCGTTTTGGTTGTAACCGCAGCACTGGTTGCGTTATATATTTTCGGCAGCAAGATGCAGAAGAAGCAGGAAAAGGCTCAGGCAGATATGATGGTAGGTGCTCAGACCTACTCCATTTTAGTCATCGATAAAAAGAAGATGAAGCTGAAAGAAGCCGGATTCCCGGCCATCGTTTTGGAACAGACACCAAAGTACCTTCGCAATTCCAAGGTGCCGGTTGTTAAGGCAAAGATTGGTCCAAAGGTTATGTCCTTAATGTGTGAACCAAAAATCTACGACTTAATTCCATTAAAGAAGGAAGTTAAGGCAGTCATGAACGGTATCTACATCATTGATGTAAAGGGCGCCCGCGGCGGTCTCGCAGAAAAGCCGGTAAAAGTTGGTTTCTTTAAGAAGATGAAGGCAAAACTCAGTAAAAAGGAAAACTAATAACAAAAAAGGCTTTGGCATTTTATCAGCCAAAGCCTTTACTTTTTAAATCAAATTGTTTTCTTTTATATATTCCACCAAATACTCTGCCAGCTTCTTCTGGGTGCTTTCCGTTGGGTGCCAGTCCGCACCGATTCCGTCTACTTCCCCGTTTTGCAGGAACGCTTCTTTGAAGAATACTTTGTTGTCGCCAAAGTCATTGACACGGGACACTGCTTCTCCTACCAAATCCTTAGCCGCCGTTGCCATAACACCTACGGTACAAAGGATGTTGGCTTTAGGATTAACTTCTCTTACCTGACGAAGGAACTTTACATAACCGTTTACAAAAGCTCTGTCACGGGCAGGAACATTTCTTGTGTAGCTGCCATCGTTGGTACCGAGGTTAATGATAATCAACTGCGGCTGATATGAGGTAAAGTCTCTTTTGATAAAATCTGCACGGCTCTTTTCACGGCGCAAATCTGCGGAATAGTCTTCGTAAAAATACATTTCCGGCATTAATGCTTCGTCATTACGGGGTTCATTTACATCCTCCGGAATCCAATGGGAAATAATTCCGTTGCCGCTCCAGGAAATTAAAGAAAAGTCTGCATCTAAGGCTCTTGCCACGCGGCACGCATAAGCGTTCCACGGATTTTCCTGGGCGGTGGTAAAGGTATCCACGTCTACAATGCCTTCGATACCGTAGCCGCAGGTAATGGAGTCACCGATAACTTCGATTTTCTTCTCTTTTACAACAGGCGGAGGAAGAAGCTCCCCTTCCACTTCTACAGACACAATGCCAAGGGCATTAAATGCCGCTTCGGAATATTTCATGATACGCAGGGTAACTTCCTTTGCTTCTGCACTTTCATATAAAACAAAACGCTCTTTTTCTTTGGTAAGCGGAAAACGGAGAGCAGGAGTTTCTGCACCGTTCACGAACACTGCTACCCAGGCACGGTGAAGCTCCGGCCAGTCTAAGCGGTCGGTTACCAACTCCGCTTCTGCCTTGGTGCCTTTAAACGTAAACTCTATAAAGGACGCTGAATAGCCAAGATACAACACCTCGTCCTGCCATGTAGTTCTACCGGACAGACGGTAAAATTTCTTATTTTCTAAAATATTCATCCTGCCACACACTCCTTTACTTCGATATCCAGCTCACATTCCGACATATGGGTTCCGTTTACCTCCAGGTCGTAGCGCAGCGCCACAGATATCTGCATGTTTTCTTCCGTTACTTTAATATGCTTTGTGGTCATGCCCAGTGTCAGTTCGCCAAACGGCGTTTCATAACAGGCATATTGCTTCTGGCCTTTGATAAAAATCATTTGGGTGGTAATTCCGCCCTGCTTTGTCATCTCAATAGACTCCGGCGTGATTTTGATTCGGTTTTTTGTGATTTTGCCGTCCTCATCCGCTTCTTCGTAAGAAAGGTAATGGGTGTCGTCTTTTCTTAAATAGGTTCCCGCACTGATTACTTCCACAGGCTCATCCTCGGCCACCTGACGCTGAAGACCACGCACGGTTATTACAACATTTTTCTTCATGGAATTTTTCCTTTATTCAAAGCTTTTTACTGCCACGTCCTCCACCTCTAAGTGGTCACATGGCAAAATAGTGTTGGCGAACCGGCGGAACTTTTCCGCACCGTCGCTGACATAAAACTTGTGTACCGGCTGGGCAGCTGCTTCTCTGAGAAGATGGTTGTCTTCCAAAACAAACATAAGCTCCTTGGCTGTTTCGTAAGCAGGATTTACCAACGTTACACCCTCGCCCATCACTTCACCGATAACACCGCGAAGCAAAGGATAGTGGGTGCAGCCAAGCACCAGGGCATCCACGTTTTTCTCCTTTAATTCTGCCAGATAACGCTCTGCCACCTGCTTTGTGACATCATCATCAAGCCAGCCTTCTTCCGCCAGAGGAACAAAGAGAGGGCAGGCCTTACCGTACACCTCCACCTCCGGACTGGTGGTCTTTAAAAACTTTTCGTAAATGCCGCTGGAAATAGTTCCCTCCGTGGCAATAATTCCGATTTTATTATTCCGGGTAGCCTGGGCCGCCATTTTGGCACCCGGCTTTACCACGCCGATGAACGGCACGTCAAATTCTTCTTTGATGGTTTCCAATGCCAGGGCACTTACGGTATTGCAGGCCACCACAATGGCCTTTACTTCCTGGGTCATTAAAAACTTGGCAATCTGTCTGGAGTAGGCTGTAACAGTCTCTGCAGACTTGCTGCCGTACGGCACTCGTGCCGTGTCGCCATAATAAACAATAGATTCGTTCGGCAGCGCCTTCATAATTTCTTTTACAACGGTTAATCCGCCAACGCCGGAGTCAAACACTCCGATTGGGGCATTGTTTTTCATATGATTTCCTCTCTATCTGCCGCATCTGCAGCAAAGCTCCAAACATCCTATAAATTGATTTCCCTTACATGGGCAAGCTCCAAAAGACGGCTGATTAAGGCCGGCTTGTCGATGCCCTTGGCACCCCAGAGCATTGGATACATACTGATGGAGGTAAAGCCCGGCAAGGTATTGATTTCGTTGAAAATCACACGGTTGGTGCCCTTTTCTAAAAAGAAATCCACACGGGATAAGCCCTGACCGTCCACTGCCTTGAAAATCTTTACGGCAGCCTCACGGATTTCTTCTTCCTTACCTGCAGGAAGCTCCGGAGAAATTACGGTTTGGGACTCTGCATTGTGGTACTTTGCCTCGTAATCATAAAATTCTGCTGCAGCCAGTACTTCGCCGATACCGGAAGCATCTACCTTGCCGTCGCCAAGCACAGCACACTCTAATTCTCTGCCGTAGATGGTTTCTTCTACTAAAATCTTGCGGTCGTGGTTTGCCGCTTCTGCAAGACCGGCAATGAGTTCTTCGCGGTTTGCCGCCTTGGAAACACCGCGGGAGGAGCCTGCGTTGGATGGCTTGATAAATACCGGATAACCAAGTGTTGTCTCGATTTTTTCATATACAGCAGTGTCTTTAATTTCGTCCTTGTAAACGCCAACATAACGGGCCTGTGCAATACCAAGGGTATCCACAATAATCTTTGTATATAACTTATCCATGGACACAGCGGAAGCCAGTACGCCGCAGCCCACATACGGAATGCCTGCCAGCTCAAATAAGCCCTGTACGGTGCCGTCCTCGCCGTTTAAACCGTGAAGCACAGGGAATGCCACATCTATCTTAATCTTCTTCATTTCGCCGTTCTCGGACACATACAGCGCCTTCTCGGCAGTATCCGGAGAAAGCACCGCCTGCTTCTTGCTGCTTACCCAGGTGCCGTCTTTGATTTCCTCCGTGCCGTCCACTAAAACCCAGCGGCCTTCCTTGGTAATACCTACGGCAAAAATTTCGTAAGCTTCTCTATCCATATTGGAAATCACTGTGGTGGCCGATACACAGGACACCTCATGCTCGGAAGATCTTCCCCCGAATAATACTAATACATTTTTCTTACTCATGACACTGTACCTCCATCCCGCAGACTGCGGTTTACTACTATTTTATTCCGAACACCATGCATTATGGCATAATTTCGCATTCTAAAGGGTATTTTACTCCATTTTGGGCAGTAATTCAATGAGAAATAAAAATAAATTTCCTGTGAATGTAAACGGAAAAATCTGCCCATACTCTTAACAGAAGCTACCGGAACAAATTCTTCATAATAGAAAGGAACTCCATCATGAAAGAACGAATCATTTCTGTTTGTATTTTATTACTTGCGGCAGTTACCGTCTGCCTGATTGTCATTGACCTTCCAAAGAAAAATTATGCCAGACCGGCTTCTGATTTTACCGAAGCTGTCAGAAACGGAACCGTCAAAACTTCCTCCGCCACTCCAAAAGTGGCAGAAGAGGTCATCCGGCTACATATTCTGGCGGACAGCGATGCCGAACGGGACCAGGCCATCAAGCTTGCCCTGCGGGATGTCCTGCTGCCCTACTTAAATGCAGCCACTCTGGATGCAGAAAACAAAGCGGATGCCATGGCGAAGCTCACCTCCCAATGTCCGGCATTGACCGCAATTGCCAACACCTTTCTGGCAGAACAAAACACAGGTTATACCGCCACCGTTTCTATGGAACGGGTGTATTTCCCTATCCGCATCTACGGCAGCCAGACCTACCTCTCCGCCGATGCGGTTATTTTTCCGCCGGGCTTCTACGACAGTGTGCAGGTGGTGCTTGGCAGCGGCGAAGGTCATAACTGGTGGTGTCTGGCCTATCCCTCTCTGTGCTTTATTGATTCCTCCTATGACTATGTGCCGAAAAATTCGGATATGTATAAAATAAAAATAGGAACGGTCGAAAAAAACACCCTGGCAAAGCTGTTTTATGGACAATCCGATGCGGAACTGCTGCTGCCGGAGGGCGGAAACCTTTCCGATAAATCCGACGAAATCACGTTGCATTTTAGCAGTAAGCTTTGGGAAATTATAAGAAATCTGTTGAAACCTGTCGATTGAATTTCCAAATATTTACTATACAAATCTCATTTCCTGTGATATACTGTCGATATTGATAGGAGGTATTTTATGGAACAACTTACAATTCACGCCTATGCCAAAATCAATCTGGCCCTGGACGTTTTAAACCGCCGACCGGATGGCTATCATACCGTCCGCATGATTATGCAGTCCCTTTCTCTTTGCGACACTTTGTTTTTACAGAAAACAACAGAACCGGGCATTTCTCTTTCCTCCAGAAATCCGGAGCTGTTTCCGGATGTTACCTGGGACAAAAACAATTTAATTTACAAGGCAGCCAAGCTTTTTATGGACACCTATTCCGTAGAAGGCGGCGTGCATATTACCATCGATAAACAGATTCCTTCCGCAGCAGGTCTTGCCGGCGGCAGTTCCGACGCAGCTGCCACCTTAAAGGGCATGAACCAGTTGTTTGAGAAGCATCTTTCCATAGAAGAATTACAAACCCTGGGAGTAAAGCTGGGGGCCGACGTGCCTTACTGCATCCAGCTTGGTACCGCCCTGTCCGAAGGTATCGGCGAGGTGTTAACCGCTCTTCCTGCGGCTCCTGCCATGTACTGTGTCCTTGTCAAACCGGAAGCAGCAGTATCCACCAAATATGTTTACCAGAATCTAAAACTGGACAAAGCACATCATCCGGATATTGATGCGGCCCTGGATGCCATCCGCACCGGCAATATCAGTAAGCTTTGTGCAAACCTTAACAACATTCTGGAGCCGGTGGCGCGTACCCTTTGTCCTGAGGTGGAAGAAATCGAAACAAAATTTATGGAGCTGGGCGCACTTGGCACCTGCATGAGTGGCAGCGGTCCTACCGTATTCGGCCTGTTTACCGACGGTAACGACGCTATTGAAGCCTGCGAGTATTTCCTGGACCACGGCTATGCTGATCGTGCTTTTGCTACCAAATTCCATCAGCCTGTCTCCAAGCGCATGAATTACGCAGATATCTAGTCTTAATTTTTCCCGGCATCCTGCCGATATTAATAGTGCAAAAGAAACCAAGCCACGGATGGCGCCTATAAAATACACCTTGGAGGATTTGATATGGATATCGCCGGAATTACCCAGGCAATGACTGCCAATTATGAAAATGCAAAGGTCGGTAAAGAAACCGAAAAGAAAAATACGGAAGCAATAGATACCAAAGCAGCGGAAACCGCGGCCGCGGAGTATGAAAAATCTGAAGTTTCCGAAAAGAAGCAAACCGCAAAATATGACGCTGCCACCATCGAAAAAATGATGGCAGAAGCAGAACGGAAAACCGCACAGCTCCGTTCCCTGGTAGAACAGATGCTGTTAAAGCAGGGCCAAAAGTTTACTACCCTGGCAGATGCCTTTGATATGATTAAAGAGGGCACCATCGAGGTAGACGACGAAACCGCCGCAGAAGCAGCCAAGGAAGTAGCTGACGACGGCTACTGGGGCGTAGAGCAAACCTCGGAGCGTATGTTCTCCTTTGCCAAGGCGCTGGCAGGCAACGACCCAACCAAGGCTGACTCCATGTTAGAGGCACTGCAAAAAGGTTATGACGAAGCTGCAAAGCAGTGGGGCGGCGAACTTCCTGAAATCTGCCAAAAGACTCTGGAGGTAACCAAGAAGAAGCTTACCGACTGGAGAGACGGTGTTACCGCTGAAAATAACGACATTGCAGCGACAGAAAACACTACTAAAACTGAAGCATAGTAATATAAAAAAATCCCTTTCTCACGAACCCGCTCATCGCTAACGGTTCGCAGAGAAAGGGATTTTTATTTAGAGCAAAGCACAGCAGCACAAATTTATTTTATTCTACCGGGCGAATCAGCAACAGCATCTTTCCGGCAGGAATCTCTGCCTCTTCCAGGCCGTTTTGTTCCGCCACCATTTCCGGAGACACAAAAAACTTTTTGCCCACGGTCCAAAGGTTATCTCCTTCTTCACTGCGGTAACCAATCATATAGTGATGGGCCGCCTGCTCTTCGGTCGTAAACGGCACAAATTCCGCACCGGTAATCATATATTCCGGCTCATTGCAGAAAACAACCGTCTGGAAATTAACCTCTGTCTTCCACTCAATTTCATTGCTACGGTATAACTGGAAGGAGGAATCCGTTACCATCGGAACCACATGATAGGTGCAGCCTTCACTTAAACCTCGCACCTCAATTTCCTGATGGAACGGAACGAAAAACTTCACGCCCATGTACGGACGCTCATCGGAGCCGGTTACCATAAGAACCTTGGCTTCCAGCATACCATCAATATGCAGGGCATTTTCCTCCATGGTAATCTTCTCCATATGGACTTCGCTGCTGCCATAGGAAATCTGCATCGGCGTCACATTACCCGCAGGTAACTCATAGGTACCGAAAAAACTGCCCATGCTCTGGTTTTTTAACAGCAGATGCGGAATCATCTCCTTGCAGCCCTGTAAATTTACATGACCCGCCACGGAATAAATATCTTCCAAAACCATTAATTCCTTATCTTCATAAAGTTTCATGTCCAGTTCCAATACGGTTTCTACCTCGAAGACACGCTCTTCACCGTCTTCGTCCGGACGGGCGGTCAGATTCTCCTGTACCACCACCGGTGTAATATCCTCCACCATATGCGGCATGGCCCCGGACAGTTCAAACCGTCCCGAAAATGGTATTTTTGCTTCATAAAATTCCGGAGATTCCTTTAAGCCCGCACCCTGGTATACCACAAACAGGTTTATGTTGCCTTTTACCGCCAGTTCATCTTCCAGTACCCTGCTTTCTGTCAGGGCCATATGCATTTCTTTGTAAAGAATTTCACTGATGTTTGGCCGGGAAGCAGGAAGCACCACTTCTTCCCGCAGGCGGATGGTATCCCGCTTCATGGCCGCAAGATTGGTAAAGCTCACATCCTTCGCCCTTGCAAACAGACCCTTGCCCTCTGCCTCCGTAACCACAATTTCATCCTCTATTTCTTCACACATTGCCTTTACGGTAATCAGTGCCTTTACATTGATTTTTCTGGAATGAATCATGGTGGCGGTAATATCCTCCAGCTCTGCCCGGATAGTAATTCCGTTACAGTCTTCCTGCTCCATATGTATCATTTCGTCAAAAGGCAGCTCGCTTTCCATACCGTAAATCCCGGTGCCATCCTCTCCGATGTAAAGCACATCCGCAAGAAGCACGCCCCGGATATGTAAACGTCCTGCATTGCATTTTTTCTCCATCACGCGGATTCTGCCGTTTTCCCGCAAAATCATTTTTACATCCGGCTTGGCATCCGGCACATTGAAATCGTCATCTAAGGTAAAGGTCGCGGCCCGGCATGCTGCTGCCATAGTGCCGCCCATCCGATGGATATTTTCTTTTTTCAGATCCATAATATTCCTCCAATTTTATTGAAATAGCACATCCAGCCCTAAGTCTTTAAGCTTCACAACAATATACGGGTAGGTTTCCACCTGAAGCACCGGTTCCTCCCTGCCCGGACCAATCAGCTCCGTGTAGAGGACAATCCCTTCCGCCGCCTCGTAAAGATCGGTAATCCGGATACTGTAACCACTGGTTGCCTGCGTTCCATAGCCCTTAGCAATATACAGGTATCCATCCGTAGCATAGGTCATGCGAAACGGCTCCTTTTGCTTTTCCCTTATTTTATTTAACAGTTCCTCCGGGAGTTCCCCTTCCTTCTGCACGGTATATTCCAAATCCTTTATCTTTTCCGGTTTCTCTGCCCCTTTTGCACAGCCGGTCAGAAAGCCCAGCAAAAACACCAGAAGCAAAAACATGACCCGTTTCTTTTTCATAATCTGCCCGATTCTCACGTTTTGTTAACAGTGTATGTGCCGTAAAACAAAAAAATGCCCGGGATTTTAACCCCGGGCAAAATTATTTATCTGATACCGTAATTCTCTAAAATGTAGTCCATATCCTTGTCGCCTCTACCGGACAGGTTAATAAGCACAGAACCGTGATCCATGGTCTTGGCAAGCTTCATGCCGTATGCAACCGCATGGGCACTTTCGATGGCAGGAATGATACCCTCTAAACGAGCCAGTGTGAAGAATGCATCAATGGTTTCGTCGTCGTTGATAACGTCGTACTTAACGCGGCCGATTTCCTGAAGGAATGCATGCTCCGGACCGGAGGATGGGTAGTCGAGACCGCTGGCAACGGAATAAACCGGAGCCGGTTCGCCGTTTTCATCCTTTAACATGATACTGTTGAAGCCGTGCATGATGCCTTCGGTACCATACTTCAGGCTTGCCGCATGGTCGCCCAGCTTTTCGCCGCGTCCCAGAGGCTCAATACCGTAAATGTCAACCGGGTCGTTTAAGAAGCCTGCAAATAAACCTGCTGCGTTGGAACCGCCGCCCACACAGGCAACGATGGAGGTTGGCAGATGGCCGGTCATGTCGATGAACTGCTCTCTTGCTTCGATACCAACCACGCTCTGGAAATCTCTTACCATCATTGGGAATGGATGAGGACCAAGAACGGAGCCGATGCAGTAAATGGCATCCTTATATTCCTTGCTGTATGCGTCAAAAGCCGCGTCAACCGCTTCTTTTAATGTTTGTAAGCCGTGGGTAACCTCAATTACGTTTGCGCCTAAAATCTTCATTCTGGCAACGTTTGGCGCCTGCTTCTTGATGTCTACGGAACCCATGTAAATGTCACACTCTAAACCGAAGTAAGCAGCTGCGGTAGCAAGAGCCACACCGTGCTGGCCTGCACCGGTTTCTGCAATAACCTTCTTCTTACCCATGTACTTAGCAAGTAACGCTTCACCCATACAATGGTTTAACTTGTGGGCGCCGGAATGGTTTAAGTCTTCTCTCTTTGCGTAGAGCTGAACCTTACCGCCTAATGCGTCTGACAGTCTCTCTAAATGAGACACAGGGGTTGGTCTGCCCTGGAATTCCTTACGGATTCTTCTAAGCTCTGCAATGAACTTTCTGGACTGGCAGATGGAAAAGTACGCTTCGGTAATTTCATCCATGGCTGCCTTTAACTTTGGCTCAATGTAAGCACCGCCGTACTTACCAAAAAAACCGTTTACATCAGGGTAATTGTTAAAATAGGTATCAAAATCCACGTTGTTGAGTTTCATAATAACTCCTCCTTCTAAAAATATAAATATGGGTTGTTCGCAGCTTTGGGTAAAAAAAATACCCTCATCCACTGCGAAAGTTTCGCGGGACAAGAGTTAACTCCTGCGGTGCCACCCGTATTGGTATCCTGTTGATACCCTCTTAAGCCCTGCGCCCCTTGCGGTTGACAGGCTGGTTTTGTTAACGGAGATTCGACTCCGGCTTCCCTACCTTCCCGGCGGATGTTCAGGTTGCCCTCCAAAGCCCATTCCCTTAGACCACTCGTGCTGCAGTTCCACCAATCTGCTGCTCTCTGTACCGGTGCTGTCAAAGGTACTTACTCTTTGTCACAGGTTTTGCTTGCGTTGTTACTTTACCGAAGCAAAGTAACTTTGTACTTATTATAGCACAGTTTTGATATACGTCAAGCACAAATTTAAAAGAGGGGATATATCCTTGGTAGAATATATTCCCCTTCTTTTGAAATGTTACAGTCTCTTTTCAAAATTACCGCTTACCATTACGTTTTCGTCTACAATTACAAAGGCCTGCGGGTCGATACTGTGTACCAAATCCAGCATTTCATTAACCTCGTACTTGTTAATACAGGACACCAAAATCTGCGTGGATTCCTGTGTATAAGCGCCACAGCCCTCCCACTTGGTTACACCGCGGCGGGTCCGCACATTGATTGCTTTATCGATGCCTTCCTTCTTGGTAAAAATCATTACACGGACGTTAATATTCTGATAATGGGTCTTGTCTAAAACCAAAGTAAAAATAACAGTATAAATCAGAGAGTAAATTACCGTTTCCGCATCAAACATAAACAGCATAATGGCGTAAAGTAGCACATTAAAATACAGGGAGATTTTTCCCACACTGGCATTGCGGAATTTCTTTGCCGCCCACATGGCAACCACATCGATACCGCCGCCGCTGCCGCCTGCAATCAGGATTAAGCCTACACCGGCACCTGCCGCAATACCACCGATAAGCACAGCGGTAAGATAATCATCCACAATCGGAACAGCCAGAGTAGGAATCAGGGTAATAAATAAACTGATGGCACCGGAGCCGATTAATGTTTTGATGAAAAATTTATAACCCAGCTGGAAGTACGCCAGAAACAGAAGCGGAATATTAATTAACATGTACACAATACCGTACAGATTAAAACTTCCCACATCAATTAAATTTTCCAAAAACAGGGTGATTAACTGTGCCAGACCTACGCCACCACCACTGAACAATTTTAACGGTGTCAGAAACAGGTTCATTCCCAGGGCATAAAGCAAACTTCCGCCGATAATCAATCCTGCATTTTTCAAAAGAATTTTACTTCTGCTTTTCTTTTCCATGACTGCTACCTCTTAGCAAACCAAACTCTCTTATTAAACAAATTACAAATCAAAAATATCCAAAAGATTTTCTACCTGCACACTGCCCTTTGGAAGCTTTCCTTCAAACGGTGTGGACTGCTCGGTATGCAGATAAATGGCTTCGATACCAAAATCCAAGGCACCCTGTACATCCGCAAAACGATCATTACCTACCATTACAGATTCCGCCTTTTTCAGCCCGTGCTTTTCAAACAGGGCATCGTAAAACTTTGCGGAAGGTTTTTTTACCTCCAAATCGGAGGAAAAGAAGATGTCGTCAAAGTATCCGGTAAGCCCAAGTGCTTTCATTTCCGGATACGTAAAAGAAGTTTGTGCATTGGAAAGTAAATACACCTTTTTGCCTGCATCCCGCAAGCCCTGCAACAACTCTGTTGTTCCCGGAAACAGCCGGAGCTTTTCCATGGTAATGGCACGGAAGGCAATCATGGAATCTTTTATTAACTGCCTGTTTGCCTTAACGCCCTTTTCTTTATACAAAGCCGCAAACACCCGGTCTAAGTCGATTTCCACTTCCTTTACCGTAATGCCCGGATATTTTTTATTCAGCCTTTTCTGAAGCTTTTTCTCTTCGGCCCGGATTAAAGCACCATACCGCTCTTTGATTTCTTTGCCGGTATACGCAGCACCCTGGGCGCTGAAATACACCGCAATCTTTTTCCAAAGAGAAGCCTTGCTTTCATCAGTGTGAATATCCACCAATGTTCCGTACAAATCAAAAATATAATTCTGATATTTCATAGTACTCCTTCTTTTTATTCTTCCTGCGCCTCAAGATTAAAGTTCTTAAGCACAAAGGAGGAATATGCCGGCATAGTCAGGGAAAGCTTGCCGTCTGCCACGGAATACAGCTTTGCCTCCGGTGTCATGGCTTCACCGTTGGTGGACATCAAACTTACCATAAACGGTGAATTTACTCCCAGCTCTTCCACAGAAAATGTAACTATCCTTGCTGCATCATTGTTATTTACTGCAACAAAAATCTGATCTTCTTTATCAAACCGTCCGAAACTCAAAATTCCGTGTTCGCAGTGAAGCATACGGAAGGAACCGGTACGCACTGCCGGATAGGTACGGTGAATTTTAATTAATTCCTTATGGAATTCTATTAATTCTTTATCTTCATGTCCCCACGGATACGGACGACGGTTGTCCGGATCGGTAAAACCGCACACGCCCGCTTCGTCACCATAATACAGGGTCGGTGCACCCGGCCAGAACATCTGAAGCACTACTGCCTCCGCAAAGACTGCTTTATTGATGCCTTCTTCTGCCGCCTTGGCACCCAACACCTGGACTCTGCCCGCCTGATGACTGGTTCTTGTTAAAAAGCGGGAGTGGTCGTGGTTGGATAATTCATTCATGGCGCAATAAAGGGACGGTGTCTGGAATTTTGCCATGTTATATTTCATGCAATGTAAAAAGTGCTCATGATTGTTCCAAAGGTGGCCCCGGAATTCATCGCTGTGCTTTTCCATACCGGTTAAAAACCAAGTGACCGGTTCCATGAACGCATCATAGTTCATAACGGTATCCCACTCGTCGCCCTGCAGCCAGGAAGCGGCATTTCCGTAATGCTCCGCCAAAATAACAGCTTCCGGATTAGCCTCCTTTACCGCCTTGCGGAATCTCTTCCAGAACTTATGGTTAAATTCCTCGGTATGGCCAAGGTCTGCCGCCACGTCAAGACGCCAGCCGTCCGCATTGTAAGGCGCAGATACCCACTTGGCACCTACTCTGCAAATGTATTCGCAAAGCTCCTCCGAGTCCTCAAAATTTAACTTTGGAAGGGTTTCATAGCCCCACCAGCCCTCGTAGGAGTTTTTATCATTTTCGTTACGGAATTTGAAAAAATTCCGGTACGGACTTTCCTTAGACTGGTATGCACCCGGCGCATAACCGCCGCTTGCCGCATAAAAGCCTTCTCTGTCCAGCCACTTGTTGAAGGAACCGCAGTGGTTAAACACACCGTCTAAGATTACCTTCATGCCACGCTTGTGGACTTCTGCTACCAGCTCCGCAAAGTAAGCATTGCTGGCCTCTAAATTTTCTTTATCGGTAGTTCTCTTAATATATCTTGCAAACGCACTGTCACCAATTTTTCCGTCATTAATAATGACACCGAAATGCGGGTCAATATAGTCATAGTCCTGGCTGTCATATTTATGGTTGGACGGAGATACAAACAGAGGATTAAAATAAATAACCTCTACGCCAAGGTCCTGCAAATAGTCTAACTTTTTGCGGACACCTGCCAGGTCGCCGCCGTAAAAACGTCCTACGTCCAAATCTGCCACCGGAGTATTCCACTTTTCTACCTTTTCCACCTCGGTTCCGAGATAGATGTATTCTCCCGTAACTACGTCGTTGGTTTTGTCACCGTTACAAAAACGGTCGGTATATATCTGGTACATCACGGCACCCTTCGCCCACTCCGGCACGTCAAAGCCCGGTGTTAAACGGAAGAAAAACTCTCCGTTTACCTTATCGGTAACACCACTGCGGTCGTAATGGTAGATAACTCCTTCGCAGATAAAGGAAAAATAATACCATACCTGCTTTTCCCCTACGTGAATGGTTGCCGTGTAATAATCGAATCTCTTTCCTGTTTCCGATAACTCCATCGGAATTTCTCCCTGCTCTGTATGGAGCATTGGATATGCATGGCATCCGGCCGGCACACGGAAACGTACGGTTACGTCGTCTCCCGCCTTTACATCCACCGGATTGCGGTATTCTCTTGTTCCGTCTGAAAAAAATAAATTCAGGTTCATGAAACTTATGCCTGTCCTCTCTTGTCTAACTTTTATTCTCTCTTCCCGCCCTTCCCTCAAGTAAAAAGGCTGGCAATCGCTTGCCAGCCTTTTCGGAGAAGGTATTTTTGTTACTTATGGGGTGTAGCAAAAACTATATAATGTATTGGGGTTTACGTGTGTTATTATAGTACAGTTCGTCCGATAAGTGTGCACAAACTTTACAAAATTTTTCATGTTTTTTTGTTAAAAATTACAATAACCTTTTTCTGACCCTCAAAAACATGCCGTTAAATTATACAAAAGGCGCCTCGAACTCGTCTTTTGTGATGCGTTCCTTCTCGAGAAGAAGCTCTGCACAAGCCTCCAGAACCGCTTTATTTTCTTCCAACAGCTGCTTTGCTTTTCCGTAACATTCGTCAATAATTGCGCGAACCTCTTCGTCAATGCTGTTTGCCACTGCATCGCTGTAATTCTTGGTATGACCGTAATCTCTGCCAAGGAACACTTCATCCTCGCTGATTTCACAGTTTACCAGACCGATTTTATCGGAGAAACCGTATTTGGTTACCATATTTCTGGCGGTATGGGTTGCCTGCTTGATATCCTGGGAGGCGCCGGTGGTAATATCGTCGAAGACCATTTCTTCGGCAATACGTCCGCCGAGACTTACCATAATATCCTGCATAAGCTTGCCCTTAGTTAAGAACATTTCATCCCGCTCCGGCAACGGCATGGTATAACCCGCCGCACTGGAACCTGTCGGGATAATGGAAACGGTATAAACCGGGCCCACATCCGGCAGCACGTGGAATAAAATAGCATGGCCTGCCTCGTGGTACGCAGTGATTCTTCTTTCCTTTTCGCTGACCACACGGCTCTTCTTTTCCATACCGATGCCTACCTTGATTAAGGACTTTTTAATATCCTCTTCCCGGACAAAGGCACGTTCGTCTTTTGCTGCGGCAATGGCTGCCTCGTTTAACAGATTTTCCAAATCCGCACCGGTAAAGCCTGCAGTGGTCTGGGCAACTCTCTTTAAATCAACATCATCAGCCAGTGGCTTGTTTTTTGCATGTACCGCAAGAATTTCTTCTCTGCCCTTAACATCCGGACGGTTTACATAAACCTTACGGTCGAAGCGGCCCGGACGTAAGATTGCCGGGTCCAGAATATCTACACGGTTGGTAGCTGCCATTACGATGATACCTTCGTTAACACCAAAACCATCCATTTCTACCAGGAGCTGGTTTAAGGTCTGCTCTCTTTCATCGTGTCCGCCGCCCATACCGGTACCGCGGAGTCTGGCCACCGCATCGATTTCATCGATAAACACAATACAAGGTGCATTTTTCTTTGCCTGGTCAAACAGGTCACGTACTCGGGAAGCACCCACACCTACAAACATTTCCGCGAAGTCGGAACCGGAGGTGGAGAAGAACGGAACCCCTGCCTCGCCGGCTACCGCCTTGGCAAGAAGGGTTTTACCTGTTCCCGGAGGGCCAACCAAAATAACGCCCTTTGGAATTTTAGCACCCACCTGGATATACTTCTTCGGATTCTTTAAAAAGTCTACGATTTCTGCCAGCTCTTCCTTTTCTTCCGCAACACCGGCTACCTCCTTGAAGGTGGTGCCCTTGCCGTCGGTATTTAAGGTCATTTTGGCACGGCTCTTACCGAAATTCATCATTTTGGAATCACCGCCGCCGGCACTTCTGCCCATCATCATGTTAAACATAAAGAACATGACAACAAAAATTAAAATCATCGGCAGAATTTCCGTCATAAACCAGTTTGGTTTGGAAATATCCATAACCTCCGGACTGATGCCTGCGTCCATGGCTGCCTGCCATGCTGTTTCGGTATTTACCACATTGAAGGTTTTTACGGAATCTGCTTTGTCTACTACGCTTACCTGACCGGTAGGCGCCTCTTCGTTTTGTCTGATAATAACACGGGTCAGTTTTCCCTCTGCCAGATCCTCCAGATAATTCTGGTAAGTGTAATTGATAACTTTAGACTGGGAGTTTAAGGTTAAACCCAGACCAATCAGTACACAAATGATCAGCAGTATGAAAAAGCCCTGTCCTTTGGAACTTTTATTCAAGTCGTTATCCTCCTGATATAATTTCTCTTTACAGTTCTACCACACCGATATAAGGAAGGTTGCGGTATTTCTGGGCATAGTCCAGACCATAGCCTACCACGAATAAGTCCGGAATTTCCTTGCCCACGTAGTCTACATCTACGTCTACTACTCGGCGGTCCGGCTTATCCAATAATGTACAAAGCTTTAAGCTCTTTGGCTCTCTTACCTTTAAGAAGGAAAGCAGATGGGAAAGGGTTCTGCCGGAGTCGATAATATCTTCCACCACCAGCACGTTTTTGTCTTTAATCGGGTCATCTAAATCCTTCATGATTTTGATTCTTCCGGAGCTTTCTGTGCCGTCACCGTAGCTGGACACGGACATGAAGTCAATGGTTACCGGTACGGTAATATACTTTGCCAGCTCACAGGTAAAGAAAATACTGCCTCGCAGAATGCACACTAAGTGCAGGCTTTCTCCCTCATAATCCTTACTGATTTGTGCCGCCATTTCGCGGATTCTTGCTTCCAGTTCTTCCTGTGGAATCAATACACTGATCTTATCTTCCATCTTTATTTCCTCCGTCTATTGTTGCTACTAAAACCTGCTTTGTTTCTTTTGTGACACGAAAACCTTCACTTCCCCGGATTCCGGGAATCCAAAGCAACCGGTTTTCTTCCGCCAGAACCGGATAATGTTTCCTTTGTTCCTTTGGTATTTTTGCCTCCGCAAACACATCGGCCGCCTTCTTTTTTCTGCCGTCGGTATAAACCACGATTTCATCCTCGGCCGCTGCTGTCCTTACGGAAATAACTTTCTCTATTTTATCATAATCAAACCATTTCGTATAGGTACTTTTTGGAATATTTTCTGCAAGTTCCTCACGTTTTTTTACGGAAAGCGTCAGTTTTTTCCCTGTTTCCGGCAAAACAATTTCAAACGGGAACGATTTTACTTCCGAACAAAAGCCGCTGCGGTTCTCCTGTTTTCTGCCGATGAAAAGATGTTCAAAGCGCCTTTCGGCCACCACACCCGCCGGTAAAGTAACCTGCCGTCCGGTCTGCTTGACCGTAAGTGCCATACAATCTGCCACGAAGCCCGCCGTAATATCTTTTTTTCTTTGACAGGCAACACACAACGCTTTGTATACCACCCGCTCCGCCAGAAGCCTCTCTGCGCTCTCCAACGTCTCAATTTCGAGTGAAACATTGTTATCCGCATCAATCTCCGCACAAGCAAGAAAAAGTTCCTCTGTGAGCCTCTCAAGAAGTTTTTCCACCTGTCCGGCATACTCTGACAGCTCTGCCACATGCTCCACCGCTCCCTGGCAGATCTCTTTTGCCACCGGAAGAATTCCGTGGCGGATTTTGTTCCTGGTATATTCTTCCTCCAAATTGGTGCGGTCTATACAATACTTCTGGTTTTTTTCTCTTAAATATTCTTCAATTTCTTCACGGGTAACAGAAAGTAACGGCCGGACCAACGTCCCGTTTTTTGCTTCCATTCCCGAGAGCCCTTTTAACCGGCTGCCTCTAAACATTTGGAACAGCACCGTTTCTGCCTGGTCATCCTTGTGATGGGCCACTGCGGTTTTGTTGCACTTCTGTTCTTTTGCAACCGTCGCAAAGGCTTCGTATCTGGCATTGCGGCCTGCTTCTTCAAGCGACCAGCCATTCTCAGCGGCAAGTTCTTTCACCGGCACGGAAACCACCGTAAGCGTAAGTCCGTGCTGCCGGCACAATTCCTCGCAAAAGTGCTGGTCCGCCAGGGCTTCTTCTCCCCGGAGATTATGGTTTACATGTACCGGTACCAAGGTAAGGTCCAACTCCTTTGCCAAATCATAAAGCAGCAGAAAAAGGCAGACGGAATCTGCCCCGCCGGAGAGACCGGTTACGACTTTATCTCCCGGGGAAAACAATTCTTTCTGCCTGCAAAACGCCCTGATTTTATTGGTAAACACATACTCTTTTTCCATAGTACTTCTATTCTAACAAGTCCATTCCAAAATGACAAGTCAAAACATTCCTTTCTGTTCAAAAACCCCACAAACAAGTACTGTCATGTCATCCCGGGGTTCAAAATTCTGTAACAGAAGGGAAGCATTTAAAATGCGTCCTGCTATTACCTGGGGATTCTGCCCCGGCTCCTCTCCGATAATCTGCTGCAGAAATTCCGCCCGTTCCTCCGGCCGCACCGCATCCAGTACTCCATCGCTCATCATAATGATAGTATCCCCGTCATAAAGCTTTTTCCCGGTAAAATCATAGTCCACCTGCTGCAGCATGCCAATCGGCAAAGTTTTTGCCTCCACGCACTCCAGCCACCTGCCCCGGCGGATATAGGTTGCCGCACCGCCGATTTTAATAAACTCGCAGGTGCCGCCGTACAAATTTATCCGGCTGATATCTAAGGTTGCAAAGGAATTCTGCTCCGCCCGAAGCGCCAGCACCGAATTAATCAGACGGATTGCCGTTTCCTCTTTAAACCCCGCCGCAAGCATGCGTTCCAGAAGTGTCAGTACCGACTCGCTTTCCCGTTCCGCCGCTTCGCCGCTGCCCATACCGTCGGACAGAATCATGGCAAGCTCCCCTTCGTTTTCATAGAAAAAAGAAAAAGAATCCCCGGATACCTTCTGCTCCTCCTTTACCGAACCGGCCACTCCGGTGATACAGTAATACCGGGGCTGCTCCCGGAATACAAATTCCGTTTCCTCCTCAGATAAATATCCCCGCCGCGGACAGGATGCCTTTACCGGAAACAACAACACCTCCGAAAGCAGACGTTCCGCCAGCCGCAGGGACATGGTTTTCTTTACACCGTCACATTTGAGTAACAAGGAAATTTCCCTGCCCTTTTCTGCCCGATGGGCGGTTTCCACCCGCCGCGCCTTTATATGATACCGCCGCAGAAAAAAAATCAGCTCCCTCTTTTCTTCCTCCGACAGATACTGCTCTTTTTTTAAAGAGGCTTCCATCTCCCGGAAATACCGGGCCGTCTCCTCCAGCTGATAAACCAGCGCCTCTTTGCCCTCCATCATCTGACGATAGGCCGAACGCTTCAGTCTTGCCACCCGGGGGCATGTCCCGCAGTTTCCCTCCTCCGGTGTTGTATCACAGTCACAAATCTCTTCCTGTCTGTCCGTTACATAGGCAGAAAAAACTTTTGCCAGTTCCTGATACGAACCCGCTGCTTTTGCCGCCCACGCCTGCTGTCCTTCCATGATATTCCCTCCTGTATCTATCCACAGACCTTTCCGGTCCTTTTGTGTCTGTGGGAAATTATACAAAAGGCAATTTACAATTTTTGTCAAAACAAAAGGAAGAGTCCCAAAAACTCTTCCACATAATCTGACGTATTTTTTATTCTTCTTCCTCCGGACGCAAAATGGTTTCATCCGGAAATACCAGGCCCAGAACCTTTCTTGCTAATTCTTCTATGTAAGGAAAGGTCTGCATGTGAGCTTTTTTCTTTTTCAGCTCTTCCGAATGCTCCAGCTGTGTCTGATATTCTTCTTCCAGCTCCTGCTTATGCTTTTCAAGTGCCCGTTTTTCTGCCTGCAGTTCCACACTGCTGTAGGTAATAACCCCAAACAACACAAGCACTGCCACCGCAATAATTTTAAGACCGTTTTTTCTTTTTTTCTTTTTTCCTGTGTTTTGGCGTATTTCCCTCATCCACCGACACCTGCCCTTTACTGCTAGACTTCGCTTTTATTTTAACTGTTTTCCGGCGCTTTTGCAATAGCCTCTTTCTGACAGGCTCCAGAGACGCTCCCATGGTCCGCACATATGCAAGACATCCGAGTGCTGCTCCGGCAAAAGTATACCACCGTAAAATACCGTCATTTTTTTCATACACCGCCAGAAAAAAGCCAAAGCCGGCTGCCGCCAAAAACAAAATATCCTCTGCATCCGTAACCGCCGTCCTGTGTTTCAACACTGCCCGGAAAAACAACAGGATATGATAGCAAAGTGCTGCAATCACACCGTAAAACACCATTGCAGCAAAGCAAATCAGCTCTTTTGTGATTTCCTCGCTAAACATATTATCGGAACAGGCGCTTTAGGACAGATTCCCCGCCTCCTGCCTTTCCCGGCTTATCGGCATATATAAAACTGTCCACCTGACCCTCTAAATCAACCTCGCCCTTCTCCACCGTAAGACGCTTTACGAACAAATCGTTGCCCCGGATAATGAGTGCTCCCATGGTAGTATTCAACACTACCTCCTTGGCATCAAAGGACACCACTTCCTTCACTCCGGTAAGCTCCGCCGTTTTTCTGCCCTGCACTAAAAATTTATGTGGTCCTGCGCCCGCCATTGCTTTTTCTTCCATAAAAATCTCCCGACATAACCTTTCTACAAGATATGCCGGGGTATGGCTGCTTATTCCTTACAGGTATTTAAACAAATCCTTGGCCTCGTCCTTCTTGGTAGTATCCTGGATGTCCAGTACTTCCACCTTTACGGACTTGGTGCCAAACCCGATTTCGATAACATCTCCCACCTTAACCTCTGTGGATGCCTTTGCCACCTTATCGTTAATTAACACTCTTCCCGCATCGCATGCCTCGTTGGCTACGGTTCTTCTCTTGATTAAGCGGGACACCTTTAAATATTTATCCAGTCTCATGTTTTTCTCCTTTAAAAAATAAGGCTGCCAGGATACCTGACAGCCTTAAAATTATCATTGGTTTTCAGACTAAGCGTTAACAACGTCCTTTAAAGCCTTACCAGCCTTGAACTTAGGGTTCTTGGAAGCTGCGATAGTGATCTTTTCCTTGGACTGTGGGTTGATGCCTTCTCTAGCTGGTCTTTCGGAAACTTCGAATGTACCGAAACCTACTAACTGAACCTTTTCACCCTTCTTTAATTCGTCTGTAACAACGTCGATGAATGCCTTTAAAGCCTTCTCAGCGTCCTTCTTGGATAATTCTGCGTTTGCTGCCATAGCTGCAACTAATTCTGTCTTATTCATTGTATAATCCTCCTCTAAAAGTAATTGTTTTTTATGAGTCATTCCACAGACATTTGCTGCTTCATGCTCCTCCAGAGAACATCAATATCCTCTGCTGACATCTGATTCAATTTCTCTCCCTTTTTATGGGCAAGTTGCTCAATGCCTACACATCTATTTATAAACTTATTGGTGGCATTTGTCAAGGAATTTTCTGCATTCAAGCCCAAAAAACGGGATAAATTTATCATGGAAAACAGCAAATCGCCAAATTCTTCCTCCAATCGGTCTTTTTGCGGATTTTCCACGCATTTTTCAGCCCGGATAACTTCCTCCAGTTCCTCCAGTTCTTCCTTCACTTTTCCGAGTACCTGCTCCATGGATTCAAACTCAAAACCATACTTTGCAGCCTTTTTCTGAATCTTTTCCGCACGGATATTTGCAGGGAACGCCTTTGCCACCCGATTTAAAGTATCCTCCAGGGTTTCTTCCTTTTTCTCCTGCTTTTTTATGTCCTCCCAAAGCAGTAAGGATTCCTTGGAATTTTCAGCGGCGGCATCACCAAATACATGGGGATGGCGGCGGATCATCTTCTCGCAGATTTCATCCACAATATCCTCCATGGTAAAACGGCCCTCTTCCTCCGCAATACGTGCATGAAGCACTACCTGAAGCAGCACATCTCCCAGCTCCTCCCGAAGGTTTTTATAATCGTCGGTAGCCTCATACTCTTCAATTCCGTCAATTACCTCATAGGCCTCTTCCAGCATGCACTGTTTTAAAGAAGCATGGGTCTGTTCCCTATCCCAAGGACAGCCGTGTTCACTGCGCAGCTCCTCGATTACTTTTAAAAATTCTTCATACGTATGCATTCTTAACTTTCCTCTGCTTTCCTGTATTAGCTTTCCATCTGGCGACCTAAGAAAGAGGCGGCCGTCTGGGCAATTTTTAATTCCGTATCCCCCGGCTTACCCTTTGCTTCCCTGGAAAGAATCAGCACCGCACCGATAACATCACCCTCACAGATAATTGGTACAATCACCTGACTGACGTATTCTTCCTCATCGAAGCTGATGGCAATAAAGCTTTTTTCACTCTTTACCGCCACCAGAGTTTCTCTCTCTGTCATCAAATGCTCTAACTCCCTGCTGACCGACTTGGCAAGTAAATCCTTTTTACCGTTACCTGCCACCGCAATAAACTGGTCTCTGTCCGCAATTGCCACTACCTGACCGGTAATCTGGGCCATAGCCTCCGCATATTGCTTGGCAAAAATACTGAGCTCGCCGATTGGAGAATATTTCTTTAAAATAATTTCACCTTCTCTGTCAGTGAAAATTTCCAGCGGGTCCCCCTCACGGATACGTAAAGTTCTTCTGATTTCCTTTGGTACAACCACTCTTCCCAAATCGTCAATTCTACGTACAATACCTGTTGCTTTCATATAATAACCTCCATTTGTTCCTTTCATTTTGTTATGGAGTTATTATCTGTAAAAAAAGTTGTATTATACCAAATTTTTATTCTTTCTTTTTTCTTCGCATCTCTGTTGGCGATACGCCGTATGCTTTTTTAAATTTATAAGAGAAATAATTACCGTCATTAAAGCCGCAGGCGTAGGCCACCTCACTGACTGCACGGCCGGTTTCGTGCTTTAGCATTTCCTCTGCCTTCTGCAATCGGAACTGCACCAGATATTCCTTAAAGCCAATGCCGGTTTCCTGCTTGAACACCCGGGATAAATGCTCCTGGCTGACAGAAAGCATCTCCGCAATAGAAGAAAGCTTTACATCATTCATATAATTATTCTGGATATATTCCTGCACCATGTTTATAAAGTTACTGCCCGGCATCGTTTTCTCATGTTCATTTCTATGCCTTAGAATAACAAACAAAAGCTCTGCCGTAAAACACTTTAATACCTCTGCTGACAAGGGGTCCGCATGGCCGTATTCGTGCTCAATTTTGGCAAAAAACTCTTCCAGCTGACTGATTGCCTTATGATTGCGGTACAAGGGTCCTACCGCCTCCAGACGCTCTAAAACCGCCCGCGGAATGTAATCATAGGAACAGTTTACCAAAAGCCTTGTATGAGCCACGCCACCATAGGTGGTGCGGTGGCTGGTATTGCCGGGAATAAGTACCACATCTCCCTGCTTTACTTTGTAGGCATGCTCCTCAATATGATACGTACAGCTGCCTTCCTTCATGTAATAAATTTCAAATTCTTTATGGACATGGCGGGTGGATTCATGACCTACGATATCCACCACCTTGCTGTAATAATAATCCGGTATATATTTTTGAATAGCTTCATTCATACTATCGGCTCCTTGAACCTCTTTTTTATCATAGTACCATTTTGTCCATTAAATTACAAGAAAAACAGCCCACAGGAAAACTCCTGTGGGCTGAAAATAATTTGCTTTATTTTCTTCCTTCTTCAATAACGAATTCTGTTTCGCCGTCGAAAAGATATACGTTCTTGTAAGGGATGGAGAACTTAATGTTGGTATCCATTGCCGGTGTATCGTGTGGATCTACCTTTAAGATAGACTTAACACCGTCAATGTCTACGTATACGTTGGTGTTATCACCAAGCAGCTCGGTTAATTCAACGTCTGCATTTAATACAAAGCTGTCTGCCTGTTCACCAAGCTCTGTACCTTCCGGACGGAAACCAAGAACCATCTTCTTGCCTTCGTAGTAAGCTAACTTATCAGCCTGAAGAACCGCATTTAAATCAAGCTCTGTCTTACCAACGGTAATCTTGCCACCCTTTACTTCAGAAGCAACAAAGTTCATAGGAGGCTCACCGATGAAGCCTGCAACGAACATGTTAACCGGCTTGAAGTATAAGTCGTACGGAGTACCTACCTGCTGGATGTAACCATCCTTCATACAAACAATACGGTCTGCCATGGTCATGGCTTCTGTCTGGTCGTGAGTAACGTAAATTGTGGTTGCTCCAACCTTTCTATGGATATCGGTAATTTCGGATCTCATGGTAACACGCTGCTTTGCATCCAGGTTGGAAAGAGGTTCGTCCATTAAGAAGATACCAACCTTACGGATGATAGCACGACCAACCGCAACTCGCTGTCACTGACCACCGGACAGGGCACGTGGCTTTCTGTCGAGGTAATCGGTAAGACCAAGAATTCTTGCAGTCTCCTGTACCTTTCTTTCAATTACATCATCATCTACACCCTGTAAGGACAGACCGAACGCCATGTTGTCATAAACGGACATGTGAGGATACAGCGCGTAGCTCTGGAATACCATGGCAATCTCACGCTCACGAGGACCTATCTCGTTGGCACGCTTGCCATTAATGCAGAACTCACCATTACTGATGTTTTCCAGGCCGGCTATCATACGCAGCGTAGTGGACTTACCGCAACCGGACGGACCTACGAATACGATAAACTCGCCACGTTCAATTTCTAAATTGAAATCATGAACAGCGTGAAAGCCATTAGGATAGATTTTGTTTATTCCTTTAAAACTGAGGTATGCCATAATAAACTCCTTACCTATTTTTTTGTTTTGCGTCGGATACGATTTTAATCATAGTATTTTTCATGGTAATGAAAAGCATGTCAATTGCCATATAAGATAACCCGAACAGCAACGGCTCTACTCCTACAATGAGTTCACCATCGGTTCCGTTTATATTGTTCAACACAATGTTAAGTATATTATAAAACCATATAACGCCAACAAGTATTGGAAACGCATAGATAATATTTGCAAAGAATGTCCAGTACTTTTTCTTTGGAAACATCATCCACTTGTCATTCTGCCCTTCGTAGGTTGCCAAGAAGCGAAAGGCATTATTTACCAGAATATCAGTAACCATACCCATTACCACAGCCAGAACGAAAATCATATCCAGCGTTGCGGTTACATACATGCCTAAGCCCCAGAAAATGAAGAAGCACACCGCTCCATTAAACCAAAACTTAATGAATAAGGCCTTAATCCAGGAAGGAATTTTATCTAAGAAGCCCTTGCTTCGGTATTCTTTTCCGGGATCTCCCTTTGTTTTATCATAGGTTTTGTTTTTAGCATTGACCAGACGGTCTACTACATCTGTTTTCAGCTTATAATAGTCTGCCGATGATTTTTTCTCGGGAGTATGGTTATTTTTGTCTTTCTTTTTTGTCATTTAAAACTTATTCCTCGTCACTTAACTCAATTGCACCAAGATCACCATTATCCTCGATTTCTACGGAGGTGTTAATCTTCTTTAACAGTTTTGCATAAATTGGTTCAGTTACAATAAGCACTGCACTGATAATGGTCGCTATGATATGAGTACTCATTAAGTCATAAGCATTCTTGATATACATGGTTGTCTCTGTAATTGCAATTGGGTTTTCCGGTCTCTTTACCGCTGCCCAGATACGGTCTGCATAGAAATTATCTGCAAAGATAATAATACCATACATTACCAGAATCATGGCAATCATAATCCAGTTTGGCTTTTTACGCTTTGGATATGCACTGAACAAACATACATATGCCAGAATAGAAAGCAACATGGTTGCAAAGGAACACAGGCCCATATGCGGTCCGTAAATCTTTGCTGTTGTATTGGAAATGGCGGTCAAATTAAGCGAAAAGATACCAAACGCAACCGTATGTGCCAGAAGCGGAATCACCTGAGGATTTTTCTTCAGGGAAACCAGGAATTTTCTAATCATTTCTTTCATAATCGTGCCCAATCCTTTATCTTATTGCTTTGGTTGTATCCTTATCGAAGAAATGCTTATGGTCGAAGGATACGCCTACCTGATCGCCTACCTTGTAATCGGACCATTCACGGAACTTGGCTGTTGCCTTATGTCCACCGATGGCACCGTGTACCAGAGTTGTCTGGCCAAGGTTTTCATTTAAGGTTACGGAAAGTGTCATATCATTTCCCTTGACGATGTTTTCCGGACGAACACCTAAAGTGATAGTCCTTCCTACATAGTATTTGAGAAGTTCTTTTTCACTATCATTTAAATTCATAGTAAAGCCTTTTCCTACCAGCTTACCTTCTTCTACTTCGCAGTCAAAGAAGTTCATTGGAGGAAGTCCGATAAAGGATGCTACAAACAGATTCGCAGGAGTATCATAAAGTTCTAACGGAGTACCTACCTGCTGTACATAACCCATGGACATACAAACAATTCTGTCTGCCAATGTTAAAGCTTCTGTCTGGTCGTGGGTTACATATAACATGGTAGCACCGAGACGCTTGTGGAGGAGAAGGATTTCTCTTCTGGTTGCGCCACGAAGCTTTGCATCCAGATTGGATAACGGTTCGTCAAACAGGAACACCTTTGGAGTACGAACAATTGCTCGACCCATGGCAACTCTCTGTCTCTGACCACCGGAAAGCTGCTTTGGCTTTTTGTTAAGCTGATCGGTAAGACCAAGGATTTCTGCCGCAGCTAAAACTTTTTCATGAATTACATTTGGATCCTCATGGCGAAGTGTTAAGGAAAATGCCATGTTTTCATAAATTGTCATATGGGCATATAACGCATAGTTCTGGAAAACCATTGCGATATCTCTGTCCTTTGGTGGCTTACGGGTTACATCCTCACCATCGATGATTAATGTACCGGAGGAAATATCTTCAAGTCCTGCAATCATACGGAGAGTTGTAGACTTACCACAGCCGGAAGGACCAACAAGTACGATGAACTCACCATCTTTAACATCAATATTAAAATCAAAAACAGCCTGCACGTTGTTATCGTATATTTTGTTTATATTTTTTAAACTTAAGGAAGCCATAGTTTACGCCTTTCTTTCGGGAGTATTGGTTTCGTCTACGCGAGTCCCTTTTCTTTTAAGTAATTTGTAAGTACCGTTGTCTTATAAACACCTGCAATACCGGATACAATACATGCCACACCGGAAATTATCAGACAAACTATTACATAGG
>JAZNXI010000033.1:0-2514 GCA_045593825.1 Lachnospiraceae bacterium | reverse complement strand
ATACGGTGTGCTTCGTCGTTCGCCACCAGTCGCGGCCAGATGTAGGAATTCCATGCACCCATCATCTTTAAGATGGTAATGGAAATCAAGGTTGGCAGAGCCAGTGGAATCATTACCTTCCACAGATACTTTATGTCGCTGGTACCGTCTACCTTGGCAGCCAGGTACAGCTCGTTTGGTATCTGCATAAAATTCTGCTTTAACAGATAAATGTAAAACACGCTGACTAAGAACGGTACAATCAAAACGGTGAAGGTGTTCATCCAGCCCAGTTTTGTTACCGTTTCATAGTTTGTAATGGTGAACAGCTCGCCCGGAATCATCATGGTGGCAAGCAGTAAACCAAACATGGTATCTCTGCCCTTAAACTCCAGTCTTGCGAAAGCAAACGCGGAAAGTACGGTAATAACTAAGGACAGAAGTGTGGAAACCACACCAACATACAGGGTGTTTACAAACAAGCGGCCAAGGCTCGCTGCCGTAAAGGCTTCCACATAGTTAGAAAACATAATTTTCTGCGGCCAGAAGGTTGGTACGCTCATACGATACTCGTCCAGTGTCTTTAAGGAAGAAATAATCATCCAATAGAACGGGAACAATACGATGAGTGCCATAATACCCAGAAACGCATATACACCAACCAGAACAATGGTCTTAACCACCTTCTGCTTTGCGGATACCTGCTGGATATTCTTCTCGCTCATGGTAGTTGTTGTATTTGACATATGGCACCTCTCAATCCTAAAAATGAACTCGCTTCTTGCTGACCCAACCATTAATCATGGTTACCACAAGAATGATACCGAACAGAATCAGAGCAGCCGCACTGGCACGTCCCTGATTGTTCTGACTGAGAGCGTCATAAATAAATCCAACCATGGTGTTTAAACGTCCTGCATCATCTGCCGGACCCATAGCTTCACCAAAAATACCTACGATACTGGTATATTCCTTAAATCCGCCAATGAAGCCTGTGATGATTACATAGGCAAGCATTGGGGAAAGAAGCGGCACGGTAATACGGGTAAAAATTCTCTTACGGGAAGTTCCGTCTACCTTTGCTGCGTCGTAGTACTGCTTGTTAATGCTCTGTAAGCCGCCAAGCAGAACTAAAATCTTAAACGGAAGGGCGTTCCACACAATATAAACAACCATTACGGTGATGTTTGCCCAGTAGGTGGAACCGTAGTTAATCCAGTTGATTGGTTCACCGCCGAAGAACTGGATGACATTGTTAATAATACCTGCAGTTACGATAATTTCCTGCTCGGTGCCGTAGAACGCACCAACAATATTGAACATTGCCGCAAAAACCATACCGATAGCAATGGAGTTTGTTACATAAGGCAGGAAGAAAATGGTCTGCAGAACTCTCTGCAACGGCTTAATGGAATTTAAAGCCACCGCAATGAGCAATGCCAGAATTGTGGAAATCGGCACGGTCAGCACACAAAGAAGCACTGTGTTCTTTAAACAGGTTAAAAACTTCTTGTACTGAATAACCTTAACGAAGTTACCTACGCCAAAGGTGAAGGTGGCACCGCCGGCAGCTTCCAGGCTTCTGTAATTTTCCAAAAAAGCCATTCTTACAGTGTTAATAATCGGCCAGAGCGTAAACACAAGCAATAACACAATCGCCGGTGATAAATACAGCCAGGCTTTCCACTGCTGTTTATTGTCTACCATATTATTTCACCTCAAAATAGATTCTCTCTTCAGTTTCTTTATTGAACAGGAACAGCTTGTGTGGCTTAATGCTGTATCTTACAGTTTCACTGCTGGTGTCAACCTTGTTATCCGCATTGATGATGGAACGGATATCAGGATTTGCTGAAGCTTCGTGAGTAGATACGATACTTACGTCACGGCCCATAACTTCTACGTTACTAAGCTTACACTTAAGCGGACCCTCTGCATCTAAATTGAAGCCTTCCGGACGGATACCAATCATTACTTCCTGGTCAGGAACATTGGTAACTTCTAAAACGGCATCCTCACCAATGTATACCTTGCCTCCCTTTACGGAGCCGTTAAATACATTGATAGGCGGTGTGCCGAGGAACTTTGCTACGAACAGGTTCTGTGGGCTGTCGTAAACTTCCTGTGGAGCACCAATCTGCTGAACCACACCAAGCTTCATAACTACGATAATATCGGAAATACTCATGGCTTCTTCCTGGTCGTGGGTTACGAATACGGTAGTGATACCGGTTTCCTTCTGGATTCTTCTGATTTCTTCTCTTGTCTGTAAACGAAGTCTTGCATCCAGATTGGACAAAGGCTCGTCGAGTAACAGTACGCGAGGCATTTTAACAAGAGCTCTTGCAATAGCAACACGCTGCTGCTGACCACCGGAAAGCTCGCTTGGCTTACGGTCCATAAGCTCATCAATCTGAACCAGTTTTGCCGCATGGTAAGCACGTTCTAACATTTCTTCCTTAGAAGGGCGGTCTGCACCCTTTAAGTTCTGCAGTGGGAAGAGAATATTCTGCTTTACGGTCATGTGTGGATACA
>JAZNXI010000032.1:0-14816 GCA_045593825.1 Lachnospiraceae bacterium | reverse complement strand
AAAGGAAGCGGGAATTACTCCTGAGGAGTTAATACATGCTTTTGATGATTCAGCATTTGCTGATGTGCTGGATGAAGCGGCTACACAGTTGGAGGAACCTGAAAATACGGGTGAATCTACAGAAGTAGAATATACGAGTGTGGCGGAAAACAGTAAAACGGACAGCAAGGTGGAGGTTCATACAGAAAGAAAAGAAACCGAAACATCCGCACAAGATAAAAATCCTGAAGATTCTACAGATGTAGACAATTTCGCCGAGAAGTTCGTTCAGAATTTGCAGAATGCAGCGCAGGAAATCAGCGAGATTACCGGTCAGAAAGATATTGTGCAAATGATTCGGGAGGTTGCTGACCAGATTTTAGAAAAAATTAAGGTCTCTGTAACAGCAGAAACAACAAGCCTTGAAATTGTACTTACTCCGGAAGAACTTGGTAAAGTTAATTTAACGGTATCAGCTGATGCAGACGGAACGATGAAAGCAAAATTTGTTACGGAAAACGAACTGGCAAGAGAAGCAATCGAACGTAATCTGGTTCAGTTTAAAGAAATGCTTCAGGAGCAGGGACTCAAAGTAGATACTATCGAGGTAACCGTAGGAAATTTTGAGTTTGACAGAAACGGCCAGGCCGGAGAAAATTCACAGGAAGAGCAGAAAAACGGAAACCGCAGATTCATCAGTGATGAAGAACTCGGTCAGAAGGACGATAACGACCAGCTGGCAAGAATCTTCATGGAAGGCGGGGAAAGTACCGTAAACTATATGGCGTAAGCTTAAGGAGGATTCATGAGTAACTTAATGATGCCGGTTGATAATGGTAAGGTTTTAGAAAATCATGCTACCACAACAACTGCAGAAAAAAAAGAAACCAAAGGTACCACAAACCTTGGTCAGGATGCATTTTTACAGCTCCTCATTGCTGAAATGCAGCATCAGGATCCGTTAGAGCCTACCACCAATACCGAATGGATTTCACAGATGGCAACCTTCAGCCAGTTGGAAGAATTACAGTCCTTATCCAAGACAACGGAAAACACCCAGATTTTCTCTCTGGTTGGCAAGCATGTTATCGTATCTACCGAAGATGCTTCCGGAAACAAGCAGTTAAAGGAAGGTGTCGTGGATTTCATCAGCGTGTCCGGCGGACAGGCGAAATTCAGTATAAACGGTTCCTTATACTCCATGGAAGACCTTTACTCGGTTGTAGATGCTGAATATCAGTACAATCAGAACAAGCCGGGAGTTACAGAACCGGTTACCTTCGATTTTAACGGTGATGCACCGGTGGATTTACAGTTTAAAGTCAGTCTCGGTAATGACCCTGCGAAGGCAACAGAAGTAGCGGTTTTAGTCGGTAATTCAGTATTGGACGATGCTTATGTGGTGCTTTCCGGAGATACCGTAACCGTAAAGAAAGAAATTTTACAGGAATTACAGGCGGGAAGTTATAAGTTCTCCGTAGTTTTCAATGACGAAAAGCTTACAACGGTGGATGATAAACTTACAGTAAATATTTATAATCCTCATCCGTCGGTAAAAGAAGAATCCGAAGGAGCAGAAGCAAATCCTGATACAGAAGAGGAAGGTGCAGCGGCTGTAGAGGAAGCATAGGAAGGAGCCGAACATGACACAGCTTAATGTGGATAGACGATATTCCATTGAGCAAATGCGTGGCCAATTCCTGAATCAGGGAACTGCAACAGAACAAAACGTATCCATTGGAAAGGGACAATCCTTTGCGGAGATTCTGGAGCAAAAGAAAATTGCAGAAAGAGGAGAGCTTAAATTTTCCAAGCATGCCAGCGAACGCCTGGTAAGCAGGAACATTGACCTTTCCGAAAACCAGAAGGAACGTTTAAATCAGGCAGTAAAGGCCGCAGAAGCCAAAGGAATTAAAGAATCTTTGGTTATGATGGATAATCTGGCATTTATAGTAAATGTCAAGAACAACACGGTAATAACCGCAGTAGCAGGCGGAGAAGAAAAAATCTTTTCCAACATTGACGGTGCCGTGGTGGTATAACACACATAACTGAATATATATCGCCGGACCTTTTAAGGAGGCGATGCTTCCCCGAACGACAGACGGGAAGCCACAGATTAGGAGGTTAATGACTTATGATGAGAGCATTGTATTCCGGAGTTTCCGGATTAAAGGTTCATCAGACAAAGATGGACGTTATCGGTAATAACATTTCTAACGTTAATACTATCGGTTTTAAAGGCAGTACAGTTACTTTTGCCGATGTTTTATATCAGACATCTTCCAGCGCAACCGGAGCAAATATTGCAACAGGAAGAGCCGGTCAGAATGCAATTCAGATTGGTCTTGGTGCAGGTGTAAATGCTGTTTCTGTAACTATTGACAACGTAGGCGGTGCCCAGAGAACGGACAATCCATTTGACATTATGATTGAAGGCTCCGGATTTTTCATCGTAAATAACGGTGACGGTAATATGTTTACCAGAGCAGGTTCCTTTATGGTTGATGAACTTGGTACTTTGTGTAACGCATCCGGTTATGCGGTTATGGGCTGGCAGGTTGACCCGAACAATCCTGAAATCACAGTTTCCGGTACAGTAAGCCCGCTTAGAATTATGTCTGCTGAAAATCAGTATTCTTCTCCGGAACCGACTACAGCAACTTATTTTAAAGGCAATATTGACAGTGCCGATACAGCGTTTGATTCCGAAACAGGTAAGGTTACTAACTTCGCATTTTATGATAAGTTAGGCAGAAGTTATACTGCAAATCTTAAGTTGGAGCAGCTTGACGGTGATGACGGCGGTAAGATTGATAATCAGTATGCCGTAACCGTAACCGATATTTTAGATTCCAACGGCGATTCCATTTTTGTAAATTACGATGAGTTAACAGATACTTATACCGCAAAAGAAAATGTTACATTTTCCTTTGGTGGGGTTGCGTATGAAGTTGAAATCCTGGACGATGGTTCCTACCAGATTGTACCGGACGAAACAGGAGATGCAGGTCTTGTAATGACCTTTAATCCTTCCAGCGGTAAGTTTACCAGCATGACCGTTGGCGGTGATGCTCCGGAGCGTACCGATGCGGATGAAGATAATTTTAATTCCGTAGAGTTTAATCTTGTGGTTGAAACCGAAGATTTTGAAGACCCGACATCAGAAGGCGATATAGATACTAATCCATTTGAAATCATTGATGTGGATTTCTCGCTCTTAACCATGTATGCACAGAGCGGTACAACAAAAATTGAGCCTACTAAGGGTAATTATGAAGGCTTAGGTGCAGGACGTGCCGTTGGTAATATGAAGGGGGTTACCGTAGATAATCTCGGTATGTTATACGGTGTATACGACAATGGTACCAGCAGACTGCTTGGTCAGATTGTTGTTGCAACCTTTTCTAACCCATCCGGTTTGGAAGCAGTAGGAGGTTCGTTGTTTACCACCACACAGAACTCCGGTGAATTTGACGGTATCGGTGTTGCGGTTGACTCTGCGGGAAGCAAGTTTAATACCGGTGTTATTGAAATGTCCAACGTAGACCTTTCCGTGGAATTTACCAATATGATTACAACCCAGAGAGGTTTCCAGGCAAATTCCAGAATTATTACCACTTCCGACACCATGCTGGAAGAATTACTTAATCTGAAGAGATAACAACAATAACATAGGGTGACAGAAAACTCTGTCACCCTTGTTCTGATGTAGAAAAGAGCTGATAAAATGATTGAATTGACAAGGCTGAATGATACTAAATTCACTTTAAATGCGGACTTGATTGAAACGGTGGAAGAAGTCCCGGATACGGTAATTGCGCTTACCACCGGAAAAAAGATTTTTGTAAAAGAAAGCCGTTATGAAATAAAAGACCTAGTGGTAAGGTATAAGCAAGAAGTTTTCAACAAGATATTGTAGTTTTGGAGAAAAAGTGGTATAATCAGATAGATAAGAAGAATTTACGACAGAATAAGTCAAAAATTAGAGAAACGGCAGGTGGAATGTTTTGGATATAGCGTCGATTATTGGTATTGTTCTGGCATTTGTTTTGATGATTGTTGCAATTATTACCGGTGACGAAGGTGTGGCAGGTATTGTGGCATTTTTGGACCCGGGTTCCGCTTTAATTACATTTGGTGGTGCTTTCTCTGTAATTCTTGCCACCAGTCCAAGCTTAAAAGAGTATGTTAAAAGCTTAAAATCAATTGGTTTGATTATGAAGCCGGTTAATACTAACGAAGAAGAAGTAATCAAGCAGATTATTGACTTGTCCAATGTTGCCAGAAAAGAGGGCTTGCTCGCTCTGGAAGAAGCAGCAAACGAATCTATCGAAGATGAATTCATTAAGAAAGGTGTACTGTTAATCGTTGACGGTACCGACCCTGAATTTGTAAGAAGTATTTTGGAAACAGAGTTAATGTGTATCAGTGACCGACATAAAAATGTTATTTCCTTCTGGGAAAACTTAGCTGCCCAGGGTCCTGCCTGGGGTATGATCGGTACACTTATCGGTCTCATCAACATGTTGGGTAACTTGCAGGATATTAACTCCGTTGGTCCTAATATGGCGATTGCGCTGGTAACCACTTTCTATGGTTCCGTATTGGCAAACTGGTTGTGTTTCCCTGTTTCTACAAAGTTAAAAGCAAATGACGCAACCGAAATTATGATGAAGGAAATTGTAGTGGAAGGTCTGTTATCCATTCAGGCCGGTGAAAATCCACGTATTATTGAAGAAAAACTGAAATCCTTTGTTTCACCGGACAGAAGAAAGAACATCGGTGAGAAAGAAGAGGCGGGTGAATAAACTTGGCTAGAAAAAAGAAAGAAGAGACTCCGGCACCGGGATCGCCGGCGTGGATGGCAACCTTCAGTGATCTTATGAATCTGTTGCTTTGTTTCTTCGTTCTGCTGTTCTCTATGTCATCGGTAGATCAGGGAAAGGCGGAAGCGTTGATTCAGTCTCTTGCACAGACATTCAGTATATTTGACGGCGGCGGTTCCTCTTTTGGAGAGGGTAATATGATCTCCAACGGAGCAGACCAGCTGACAGAACTGGATGAGTATTTTAATACCATGGGTCAGACCAGTGACGGTCAGATTGATCAGGAAATTAATAAAGATGATCCAAATGGTGAACAGACAGACAAGGATAAATTTCCTGTACCAAGCGGAGCACCGGCAGAGCCGACACCGTCTCCAACCATGACACCGGAGCAGATTATTCTTGGAGAGAACAAAGACAAGACGGAAACTATTTATGATGAAGTGTCAACTTTGCTGAACAAGGTAAATCTTGGTGATTATGTAGATCTTGGTATTGATGCTACCCAGTATCATTACATAACAATTGAAATCAAAGGTCATTTTTTATTTGACAAAGGTGATGCTGAGCTGACAGAAGATGCAAAACCGATTGTTTCTAAAATCGGTGATATCTTAAAGCAGTATAACGGTTACAAAGTAGAAATTATCGGTCATACCGACAGTGTTCCGCAAACCAAGGCACCATATTATAACAATTATATTTTGTCTACCTGGAGAGCACTTTCTGTGGCGCAATATATGGCAGAAACAAAAAATCTCGGCTGGGAAAATGTTTATTACGAAGGCCGTGCCGATCTGGAGAAAATAGCCAGTGATGATACAGAAGACGGCAGACGGCAAAACCGTCGAGTTGAAATCCGTTTATATAACAAGAAAAATTCAGGAGATTGAGAGGATAAATAGCCATGAAAAGAAATATGCTTGCAATTATTATCTTAGCAGCTACGCTTGTTAATATTGCTTTGACTGCATTGATGCTGTTCACAGTAATTCCGAAGGCACAGCGCACCGATGCTTTAATTCAAAAAATCTGTTCCATCATTGAACTTGAACTGGAAGACCCGAACGCTGCAGATTATGCAGAAATTCCGTTTGAAGACAGGGTAACATATCCGCTTTCTTCTAAATTAACCATAAATCTCAGTAAGGCAGAGGGTGAATCCAAGAGCCCGTATGCACAGGTTGAAGTTACTTTGATGCTGAACAAGAAGGCAAAAGCTTACGAAACAGTACAGCCGTTACTTACAAATTATGAGCCTATTATCAGAAGCATTGTAGGAGAAGAAATCTCTAAGTATACGACAGATAACCTGAATGAAAATAAAGATTTAATCCAAAAAACAATCAGAACCAGACTCGGTACTGAGTTTGGCACTTCCGATTTACTTATTGCTGTAGATTTAAACTGGACCTACGACAGCAAGTAAATTCCAATGAAATTTGTGAAATGTCTGGGGGGAATTTAGAATGAGTGATGTTTTATCTCAGGACGAGATAGACAAGTTGCTGAAAGCCTTTAGCAGTGGTGAAATTGATGCAGAAGAGTTTAAGGATACGGGCGAAAAGCAGGTAAAGAATTACGATTTTTCCAGACCATTCAAATTTTCCAAAGTACATTTGCGGACACTGGAAATTGTATTTGAGCATTACTGCCGACTGCTTTCCACCCATCTGCCGGCATATTTACGTGTGTCGGTTCAGGCAGAGGTTGTAAACTCGGAAGCAGTGGTTTATTCGGAATTTTCCAATGCGTTATCCAATCCGGTGCTTCTTGGCATGGTTGATTTTGAACCTTTGGATGGTAATATTATTATTGAAGTGTCTGATAATATTGGTTATGCCATTATTGACCGAATGCTCGGCGGCGCAGGAATTCCTTTGGAAAAGAAGCGGGAGTTTACAGAAATAGAGAGGGTGATTTTGGAACGTATTTTCACCATCATTACCAACTTACTGCAAGACCCGTGGGAAAACGTGGTAAAAATAAATCCGCGTTTTACCAGAATTGAAACAAACTCACAGTTTGCACAGATTATTTCGCCAAATGAAATGGTCGCTCTTATTACAATGAATATTAAAATCGGTAATATAGAAGGAATGATGAATATCTGTATTCCGTATTCCTGCATTGAACCGGTTATTGACAGATTGAATACTAAATACTGGTATTCCAATATTCAGGACAGAGATGAAGCAAGCTATAAAGAATTTATTGAGGTTTCTATCTCAAAGGCAAATATCCCGATTCGTGCTGTGCTTGGAAGAAGCGTAATTTCCGTAAACGACTACATAAACATGCAGCGTGGCGACATTATTAAGCTGGATTCCAAAGTAGAAGATGAACTTAAGGTTTTTGTCGGAAATATTTATAAATTTACTGCGTTGCCGGGTCTTTCTTCAGATACCTATGCGGTAAAAATATCATCAATTATAAGGGAGGAGTAGCGGAACTATGGACGGTTTATTATCGCAGGAAGAAATTAACGCATTGTTCAGCAGTAATATGGACGATGTCTTAGAATCAACTTCGCATTCTGACCTGCTATCTCCGGAGGAAAAGGATGCTATTGGTGAAATATCCAATATCAGTATGGGTACCTCTGCTACCACTTTGTCGGAGCTGGTAAATAAGCAGAAGGTAGACATATCTACACCGAAAGTTTCGGTAATCACCTGGAGTGAACTTGTAAACTCCTATGACAAACCATGTATTTTTATCCAGATTTATTATAAAGAGGGTCTGGACGGAAATAATATTTTAATCCTGAAGGAAAAGGATGTTAAAATCATTGCCGATTTAATGATGGGCGGTGACGGAACAAACATTGAAGGCGAATTAAGCGAACTTCACTTAAGTGCTATCAGTGAGGCTATGAACCAGATGATGGGTTCTTCCTCCACATCTCTTTCTTCTATGCTGGAAACCAAGGTTGACATTAGCCCGCCTGATGCTTCCAGGGTAGATTTAAACACAGCAAGTGCAGAGAATATTGCTCCGTTCTTGAAAGAGGAATTTGTTAAGGTTTCCTTCCGTATGCAAATCGGAAATCTTGTTGACAGTGAACTCATGCAGTTATATCCAATTGAATTTGCACGTAGCTTATACCGCAAATTTGTTAATTCTGCGGAAGATCAGGTTGCAGCTGCAACACCGGCACCACAGCCTGCTCCTGCGCCTGCACCGGCTCCGGCACCACAGCCTGCTCCTGCACCGGCACCTCAACCGGCGCCACAGCCTGTACCACAACCGGTTCCTGTTCAGCAGATGCCTGTAATGCAACAGCCTGTTATGATGCAGCCGATGGTTCAGGATGTAAATGTAGCTCAGGCACAATTTCAGCCGTTTGTTACGATGCAGAGCCCGCTGCTTCAGACGGAGAATATCGATTTATTATTAGATGTTCCACTGGAAGTTACGGTAGAACTTGGTAAAACAAGCAAATCCATCAAAGAGATTCTTGATTTTGCACCGGGAACAGTGGTAGAATTAAATAGACTGGCTGGAGAGCCTATCGATGTTCTGGTAAATGGTAAGTATGTTGCCAAGGGTGAAGTCGTTGTAATGGGCGAAGCATTTGGTATTCGTATTACCGATGTTATTAAGTAGTAAAAGATTACAAAGAACATAAATTAACATGTTATAAGATAAGGAGAAGTCAAATGGCAAAGAATATTTTAATTTGTGATGACGCAGCTTTCATGAGAATGATGATTAAGGACATTCTTACTAAGAATGGATACGGTATCGCCGGCGAAGCTGAAAATGGCGCAGTTGCAGTTGATAAGTATGTAGAAACCAAGCCGGACCTTGTTATGATGGATATTACCATGCCGGAAAAGGATGGTATTCAGGCATTAAAGGAAATCCGTGCAAAGGATCCTTCTGCAAGTGTTATCATGTGTTCTGCTATGGGTCAGCAGGCAATGGTTATTGAAGCTATCCAGAACGGTGCAAGAGACTTTATCGTTAAGCCTTTCGCTGCAGACCGTATTTTAGAAGCAGTTCGTAAGGTTATAGGTTAAGCCTATGTTAGCTACTGCACAGAATTCCTTACAAAGTTTGTTTGAATTACTTGGTTTAATTCTCATTTTTGTGATTGTTCTGGTAGTCTGCTATTATACAACAAGATTTGTTGCCGGCAGGCAGCTGGTACAAAAAAAGATGGGGAATTTTGAGATTGTGGAGTCATTTGCCATAGCTCAAAATAAGTATCTGCAGCTAATTCGTATGGGAAATAAATATGTAGTTATTTCCGTAACAAAAGATTCCATTGGTTTTGTTACCGAACTGGAAGAAAACGAAGTGTGTCAGATACAGAACCAGATTGCTGTGTCTGGAAAGAGTTTCAAGGAAGTTCTTTCCGGATTTACTAAAAAATCAGTAGAAAAGAAAGAGGACTAGTTTTTCTTTCGTACAACATAATAAAGCATATTAAGTAAAGGTTGATACAATGGACATGAGTTTAAAGACCGGAAAAAGCAAATATCTTCGTTTTTTTGCTTTTTTTGTCACACTGTTGATGTTAACCTTTATTTGTGCTGTTCCGGAAACGGTTTATGCTACAGAATCCGAATCTCAGGGGCTTGATATTAACGCAAGCATCGGGGATTTGGATATTTCTGCGTCTACGGACGACAGTGCAAATGGTTTGTCATCAACACTTCAAATTTTAATTCTGTTAACGGTAATTTCCCTGGCACCTTCCATTCTGATAATGGTAACATCCTTTACCAGAATATTGATTGTCCTTCATTTTACAAGGTCTGCTACGGGGTTACAGACAACACCGCCAAATCAGGTATTGATAGGTCTTGCGTTGTTTTTGACGTTGTTTATTATGTCTCCGGTTTTTACGGAGATAAATGAACAGGCGATTAAACCGCTTACAGCAAATGAAATTACCCAGGAAGAAGCTTTGGAACGTGGTCTGGAGCCTCTTCGGAATTTTATGTTTAAACAAATCCGAAATGAAAGTGACCTGACGTTGTTCTGTAATATTGCAGGTATTGAAGAGGTAGAAACATTAGATGAGATTCCGATGTATGTACTGATTCCTGCGTTTATTATAAGTGAGCTTAGGGTAGCATTTTATATTGGTTTTATCATTTATATTCCATTTATTGTTATAGATATGGTGGTGGCTTCAACTCTGATGTCCATGGGTATGATGATGCTTCCTCCAACAGTTATTTCTACGCCGTTTAAGATTTTACTGTTTATTATTGTAGATGGCTGGTCGCTGATAGTTGGTGAGCTTGTGCAAACGTTCCTATGATAAAGAAGGATGAGGTATCATGACAGAAGAAGTTATTATTGATATTTTTACACAGACATTAGTGTTAATTATTAAAGTATCTGCACCTATGCTTCTTGTTTCACTGGTGGTAGGTCTGATTGTCAGTATTTTGCAGACAATTACCTCTATTCAGGAGCAGACGTTAACCTTTGTTCCAAAGCTTCTGGCTATATTTTTAACGTTGATGTTGGCCGGCAATTGGATTTTAACCATGTTGAAAGAATTTATAATTGAATTGTTCCAGTTCCAAACATATTTAAACTGAGAAGAATCCAAGAGTGTATAGAAGAGTTGGGTTGGTGTAATATATGACATTTACCGTAGAATATTTGGAATTTTTTCTTGCAATTGCCATGCGGATTGCTGGCTTTATATTTATTGCACCGTTTTTCAGTAATTCCAGTATGCCTCAGAGAGCAAAGCTTTTACTTTCTTTTTCGGTGGCTTTGATAACTGTGTTTGTTGTTCCTAAGGAAGAACCTTTGGTGTATAACGGTGTAATCGGTTATGCGGGAATTATTATTTCAGAGGCAATTGCCGGAATGATTTTAGGGCTGTTTGCGAATCTGGCTATGTTTATTTTAAGCTTTGCAGGTCAGATTGCAGATATGGAAATAGGTCTTTCCATGCTGACTCAATTTGATCCTACAAATAATATCCAGGTTACCATAACCGGTAATATTTTAAATTATGCCGTAATGCTTATGATGGTTGTAACCAACTTACATTTATTTGTTCTTCGGGCAGTGGTTGATTCCTTTGTTTTGATTCCGGTGGGACAGGTAAAGCTGTCTCCGTATTTTTACCAGGGATATTTAGGGTATTTATTTGATTTTATGGTATTGGCATTCCGCATTATTTTGCCGGTATTTGCTGCTTTGCTTGTAGTGAATGCTATTTTGGCAGTGCTTGCCAAGGCTGCGCCGCAGATGAATATGTTTGTTATCGGTTTTCAGTTAAAAATATTTGTGGGACTTGCGGTATTGACTATTATGATGTTGTTTTTACCGTCTATTTCGGAGCTTATCTTCGAACAGATGATGAAACTTCTGAAAACAGCGGCAGCTTATATGTCGCAGTAAAACATTAGGAGGTATTCATGGAAGAATTATATTACAGAAAACCTTATATTTCCATGAATCTTCAGTTCTTTGCGGAAGGAGCGGATAAAACCGAAGAACCTACCGCTAAAAAATTACAGGACGCCAGAAAAGAAGGTCAGGTTGCCAAAAGCCAGGAACTGATCAGTGGCGCCATGTTATTTGCGTTATTTATTTGTATAAAACTTTTTGGCGGATATATGGCCAATAGTTTTATAAAAGTATTTTACAGGAATTACGGTTATATCAGCACCTATGGGGTGGAATATCCGCAATTGGGTAATTTGACCGGTATGTTTGGAAGAGCAATGTTGGATATTCTTCTTATGACGTTGCCCGTATTTTCTTTTGGTGTTGTTATTGCTTTTGCACTTAATGTGTTTCAGGTAAAATGGAAGGTAACAAGTAAGCCTTTACAGCCCAAATTAAATAGATTAAATCCGGTAAGCGGATTTAAAAAAATATTTTCTATGGATAAGTTGTTTGAGCTTTTAAAAGCGGTTTTGAAAATAGTTATTATTTTCTGGGTGGCTTATTCTACGCTTATGGGCGAAATCGATAAAATGAAAATATTATACGATTTGGATTTGATGCCTGCAGTCGTTTATATATCAAATTTTGTTATAAATATGGGAATCAAAATCAGTGCCGTATACCTGCTTATCGGTTTTGCTGATTTCCTATACCAAAAGCTTAAATTTAAAAAAGACATGAGAATGTCCAAGCAGGAAGTAAAAGACGAATACAAGCAACAGGAAGGTGACCCGCAGGTTAAAGGTAAAATTAAGTCTAAAATGCGTGAAAGCTCCATGCGTCGTATGATGCAGAAAATGCCGGAGGCAGACGTAGTCATTACCAACCCGACCCATTTTGCCTGTGCCATTAAGTATGATAAAGAAACAGCTTCCGCGCCGGTCTTGATTGCCAAAGGTGCAGACCATCTGGCGCAGAAATTAAAAGACATTGCAAAAGAGCATAATGTGCCGATTGTTGAAAATAAACCTTTGGCCAGAATGCTTTACTATAATGTGGATGTTGATGCCGAGATTCCGCAGGAATTATATCAGATGACTGCAGAAGTTCTTGCATATGTATATCAGTTAAAAAACAAATAAACTATAAGATGACGGAAGGAGGAATACAGCATGAAGAAATCTGATATGATGATTGGTTTATACATACTTGCAGCCATTGTTTTCATGATTATTCCGATTCCGACCCAGTTGCTTGATGTACTTATGGCTTTAAACATTGCGGTTTCCCTGATTATTATGTTTAATGCATTGTTCTCCAAGGAAGCACTGGATATGTCCACCTTCCCGTCCATTTTGTTATTTACTACGGTGTTCCGTATTTCGTTGAATGTTTCTTCCACAAGAAACATTTTAACTAAGGGTTACGCCGGCGGTGTCGTAGCGGCCTTCGGTGAATTCGTAGGCGGCGGTGACATGATTGTCGGTGCCATTGTTTTCATTATTTTGCTTCTGGTTCAGTTCATGGTTATCAATAAGGGTTCTGAACGTGTATGCGAAGTAAGTGCAAGATTTACCCTGGATGCCATGCCCGGTAAGCAGATGGCTATTGATGCCGACCTAAATACCGGTGCCATTACCGATGCAGAAGCGAAAGAGCGCCGTCAGAAAATTCAGGACGAAGCCAGTTTCTTCGGCGCCATGGACGGTGCTACCAAGTACGTAAAAGGTGATGCTACCGCCGGCTTGTTAATTACATTGGTTAATATTGTTGGTGGTGTTTTGATGGGAATTACCCGTCAGGGGTTAGATGCAATGACTGCATTAAACCAGTACGGATTGTTAACTATCGGTGACGGTCTGGTTTCCCAGATTCCGTCCCTGCTTACATCGTTATCTACAGGTATTATTGTTACCAAGGTATCCAAAGAAGCTGATATCGGCGATGTGCTTGTTAAACAGCTGTTTTCCATTCCGAAGGTGCTCTACATGGTAGGCGGAGCAATGGCATTCCTGGGTATCTTTACCGGTCTTCCGACCATGATTTTTATTCTGTACGGAGTCATGTTTATTGTCGTAGCCCGTTCTATTCAGAGCAAGATGGAAGTTGCGGCGGTGGAATCCGAGGTTTCCGAAGTGGAAACTTCAGCAGAAGAAATACGAAAACCGGAAAATGTGGTTTCCCTGCTTCAGGTGGATGCCATCGAGCTGGAATTCGGTTATGGTATTATTCCGCTGGCGGATGTTAATCAGGGTGGTGACTTGCTTGACCGAGTTGTACTTATCCGTCGTCAGATTGCTCTGGAGTATGGTTGTGTTGTTCCTACCATACGTATGAGAGATAACATCCAGTTAAATCCAAACCAATATATTATTAAGATTAAAGGCATTCAGGTCAGCGAGGGTGAAATCCTGTTTGACCATTATATGGCAATGAATCCGGGTCATGTAGAAGAGGAGGTTACCGGTATTCCAACCTACGAGCCTTCCTTCCATCTGCCTGCCCTCTGGATTACCGAAAGCCAAAGAGAAAGAGCAGAATCCTTCGGCTATACGGTTGTTGACCCTCCGTCCATTATTGCAACCCATATTACTGAGGTTATTAAGCAGCATCTGGACGAACTGCTTACCCGTCAGGATGTTCAAAATCTTGTCAACAATATCCAGGAAAAGAACAGCACTCTGGTTACCGAACTTATTCCAAAGCTTCTTGGTGTTGGTGAGGTGCAGAAGGTTCTTCAAAATATGCTCCGAGAGGGTATTTCTATCCGCGACCTGGTTACCATATTTGAAACTCTGGCAGACTATGCTCCGACAACCCGTGATACGGACGTACTTACGGAGTATGTAAGACAGAGCCCAAGTATTAAGCGTTTTATATCCAACAAGTATTTTCCGGTGAATGTTACAACCAGTGTTGTAACCCTTGACCCAAAGATTGAGCAAGATATTATGGCTTCTGTGAAGCAGACAGAGCAGGGCTCTTATATTGCTATGGATCCGGAAAAGAACCAGATGATAATGCGGTCTGTAAAAGAAGAAATGGAAAAGCTGGAGAATTTGGGATGTAACCCGATTATTATTACTTCTCCGATTGTGAGAATGTATTTTAAGCGGATGACGAAAGACTATTTCAGTGATTTAATTGTAATTTCCTATAATGAAATAGAGTCTAATGTTGAATTACAATCAGTAGGGATGGTGACAATCTAGTATGTTGATTAAAAAATTTCAAGGTGCAACTGAACAGGAAGCTTTGCAGCTTGCCAAGCAGGAGCTGGGAAAAGACGTAATCATTACACATATCAAGTCAATTAAACCAAAGGGAATCTATCGTTTATTTAAGAAGCCTATGGTTGAAATTACTGCGGCTGTGGATGAAGAACGTATTTACGAAAAGAAGAATTACCAGCAGATTGCAGAGGAACTGAAGAAGAATCCGTATGAGTTCCGCACAAGTAAGGAAGAAGAAAAGCCTTCTGCTATTGAACAGAAGTTGGACAGCCTGCAGAATATGCTGGAAAAGCAGCTCAGAGATCAGCAGTCTACTTTTGTAGAAAAGGAAAAAGACAAGGAAATTCCTGCAGCAGAGGAGCAGTCTGCAGCTATGGCATGTGTCCAGATGATTTATAATCAG
>JAZNXI010000031.1:0-9108 GCA_045593825.1 Lachnospiraceae bacterium | reverse complement strand
GAGCCCAACTCGGGGAGCTTAAGTGAAAACTTAATATGGCGACTTAGCCAAGTGGTAAGGCTCCGGTCTGCAACACCGTCATCACCAGTTCAAATCTGGTTGTCGCCTTAAGAAAAAGAGAACACACTCACGCACGAGTGTGTTCTTTTTTTCTTACAAGAAGACATGCAGATTTGAACTTGGGGCATCTGGTTGTCGCCCGAAATCGTATCAAAGTAAAATCTATGTAAAATCTTCTTTTTCGGGAAAATTTCCTTTGTATATTGGGAGATTTTGTTGTATACTATACCTGTATTGTAAAATGGAAGTAATATTGATGTAATTTTAAAGTAACGCAAGTGTAAAACAACGAAAGAGACAGGAGACTACAAATGGACTTATTTGATGTGTTGACCCTAATTTGCGGCCTGGCATTATTCCTTTATGGTATGGATGTCATGGGTGATGCCCTGAAAAAGAGTGCGGGCAGAAAGTTAAAAACAATTCTTGGTAATTTAACCTCCAGTAAGTGGAAGGGATTCTTACTTGGCCTTGGTGTAACGGCGGTAATTCAGTCATCTTCCGCCACTACAGTTATGGTGGTAGGTTTCGTAAACTCCGGAACCATGCTGCTTTCCCAGGCAATCGGCGTTATTATGGGTGCCAACGTAGGTACTGCAGTAACTGCGTGGATTACCGGTTTAAACGGTCTTGGCGGTGGTGCTGCAAACGCAGCAGAATGGCTTTCCTGGTTAAAGCCTTCGGCGTGGATGCCAATTTTAGCATTAATCGGTATTTGCCTGATTATGTTTGCTAAGAAGGAAAGAAAAAAGGATATCGGTGTTATCCTTATGGGCTTTGCAGTTCTCATGGTTGGTATGGATACCATGTCCGGTGCGGTAAGTGGATTAAAGTCCAGTCCGGAATTCCAGCAGATTCTTTTATTATTTAAAAATCCGCTGCTTGGTATTTTAGCAGGTACGGTACTTACTGCAGTAGTGCAGTCTTCTTCTGCATCTGTCGGTATTTTACAGGCATTATCCAGTACCGGTGCCATTACATATAGTGCAGCCATGCCAATTATCATGGGTCAGAATATCGGTACCTGTGTAACGGCAATGCTTTCCTCCATCAGTGCAAATAAGAATGGTAAGAGAGCGGCATTAGTACATTTGTATTTTAATATTATCGGCGTTATTTTGTGGATGGGCATGTACTATCTTGTTGGTTGGATTTTAACCAGTACCGGTGTATTTGGTCTATTTGCCTGGGCAGAGGGCACAGTTATCGACATGTGGGGCATTGCAGCGGTTCATACTATATTTAAGATTTTCTCTGTTGCTTTACTTATGCCGGTGTCCAATTTGTTGGAAAAACTTGCTATGGCTACCATCAAGGGTACCGATACCAAGGGCGACAGCTACACCGATATGTTGGATGAGCGTTTGTTGGAAACCCCTTCTGTTGCAATCGAGCGTTGTTATGAAGTGGCTGACCAGATGGCAAAGCTTTCTTCTAAGGCAATCCAGCAGTCCATCACCTTGCTGAATACCTATGATGATAAAGTTGCGCAGGAAGTTCATGATGCAGAAGATAAGGTAGATATTTACGAAGACGTTCTCGGTTCCTACCTGATGAAGCTTTCCGCAAGAAGCATGACAGAAATCGACAGCCAGGAAGTTACAAAGCTTCTCTATATGATTGGTGACTTCGAGCGTATTACCGACCATGCGGTAAACATTGTGGATTCTGCAGATGAAATTAAGGACAAGGGTTTACAGTTCTCCGAAAAGGCTGTGGGTGAACTTGGTGTAATGTATAGTGCAATTAACGAAATTATGCAGATTACAGAAGAAGCTTTCATTTCCCAGGATGAAAAGAAGGCATACATTGTTGAGCCGTTAGAGCAGGTTGTGGACGACTTAAAGGAGCAAATCCGTGTGCGTCACATCAAGCGCTTACAGAAGGAAGAATGTACCATGGAGCATGGTTTTGTACTTTCCGACATTCTTACCAACTTAGAGCGTGTATCTGACCACTGTTCCAATGTGGCAAGCTGCATTATCGAGATGATTGAGCACGAAGACTTAGATATTCATGAATATAAGAACCACTTAAAGGAAGAAGGCGAGTTTGATAAACTCTACCGTGAATATTCCGCTAAGTATAAAATTGTGAAAAAAGAAGCATAAAAATCAGAAGCTTGCCTGTTACCGGGCAAGCTTCTTTTGATATAAGGAATAAAAAATCAATAAACATACGGATGCAATAAGTGCTCCGGTGGAATCGATGCAGACATCGGTGAAATTGCCGCTTCTTCCCGGAACAAAGGATTGATGGAACTCATCCAGTACAGCGAATAAAACGGTAGTGGTAAAACCGATAAGAATCCGGAGCTTTGGTAGTAAGCGCTTGGAAAACCAGGCGGTGAGCGGAAGCTGAAGCGACAGTGCCAGTAAGAAATATTCCGTCATGTGGGCGGCTTTTCTTACAAAGTAATGTATCATTTCTGCACGTTCAAACAGAACCTCTTCCGACATAGCCGCAGGAAGCAGGGGAGATGCCAGTTTCACTAAAAATAAACTGATTTCAAAGCTTAAGGAGCCGGAGGATTCGCCATCCTGGGCAGAAAAACCGAAAATCAGGAACAGTAAAAGTATGGTCGGGACAAAAGACAGTAGTTTTAACAGCAAGGATGTATGGGAATTATTTTTAATACGTATCATGGTTGTGCAATACTCCTTTATAGTAAATGAAAGCAATAGTATAGGCAAATAACAAACCTACTATACCACGGCAAAAAAACTTTTGCAAACAATACATAGACAGACATGTTTTTTTTTGCTACAATATTTTAATAAAACTACCGTAAGAAAGGTTGGTACATAAGATGCATATCACGTTGACAGGAAATTTAGGAAGTGGAAAATCCACATTAAGTAAAATATTAGAGGCAGAGTACGGATATGAAATTTTCTCTACAGGAAAGGTAATCCGAAAAATTGCAGAGGAGCATGGTCTCAGTGTTCTGGAAATGAATGAGCTCATGAATAAGGATCCAAAGTACGATCATGAAATTGATGATACCACTGCAAGAATCTCCAGAGAAAATCCGGAAAAGAGCATTCTGTTCGATTCCCGGTTGGCTTGGCATTTTGTGGACAAGTCCTTTAAGGTATTCCTTTCCGTAAGTCTCGACGTGGCAGCAAAGCGCGTGGCAGGTGATGCAACCCGTGGCGAAGTGGAAAAATATGCTTCCTTAGAGGATGCCAAGGCAAACTTAAAGAAGCGTGCAGAAACAGAAGATACCCGTTATAAAGAGCTTTACAACATCGAATATTTCAATATGTCCAACTACAATCTGGTGTTAGATTCCACCGACTGTGCACCGGATGTCCTTGCTCAAATCTTAAAGGACGAGGCAGAGGCCTATGAAAAGGCTGATGCAGAAGGTAAAGGAGGCTATTCCCGTCTGATTCTTTCCCTGAACCGTCCGGAGGAGGATTTTGCCAAGGAAAAAGCAGAGGGTGTAGTGACAAGAGAAATTTTACATGGTGTAGAATTTTTGGTGGTAACCTTAAATAAATTTTATTAATATAAAAACAGGAAGTGGCTGAATAAGCCACTTCTTTTTTTGTCACAATAACAGTAAATCAGGTTGTGGAGGGAAAACAATGCAGGGGCAGTATAAAAAGCTGGTAAGATTAGCTATCATTGTAGGGATTGTTTATCTTGGTTTTCGGTTTTTACTTCCTTTATTTTTTCCATTTGTATTAGCATATGTAATTGCCGTGGCGTTGCGAAAACCTGTACGTTTTTTGTGGCAGCGTCTTAGAATTAAACCCGCCATTGGAGGCACGTTTCTTTTGATACTGTTTTTGCTTGTAGCAGGTGGCGGCATTGTTTATGCAGTGAAGCTTCTGCTTCAGCAATTTGCTTCCTTTGTGGGGAATTATGATGTATATGCCACGGAATGGGACGGCTATCTGGAGAATGTCTGCTTTTATTTTGATTCGGTGTTCCGGCTGGAAAAGGGCCGTAGTTTTTCTGTTTTAAGCGATGGTTTGGATGGAATTGTGCTATTTTTTAAAGAGGAGCTGATTCCGTTTTTAACAAGAAACTCGGTAAAGGCGGCGGTGTCGGTAACGGAGCTGGTGGCTTCCGTGGTGATTATTTTTGTGGCAGTACTTCTGTTTCTTGCGGATATGGTGGGAAGCACGGGGCATGGAGAAAGAAAAAAACGAGGGAAATCAGAGGCGCCTTTGGCACAGAAGAAAGAGGAAGAAGAACGGCCTTTGCTTGGTTTTATAGAGAACGAATGGCGGCAGGTAAAAAAGGAGCTCTCCGGTGCAGGCATTGCCTATGTAAAAACCCAGGTAATACTGATTCTTCTGGTTAGTACGGTATGTACGTTAGGTTTGCTTCTGATTAAGAATAATTATGCTATGCTGTTTGGTGTGGCAATCGGTATTTTTGATGCGTTCCCGGTGCTTGGCAGTGGTTTGATTTTGGTGCCGTGGGCGGTGATTAGTTTTATCAGAGGCAAAGCCTTTGCCGGAGCAGTACTGCTTACCCTGTTTGGTGTCTGCCAGTTCCTCAGAGAATATTTAGAGCCGAAGCTTCTTGGCGGAAAGATGGGCATCCGTCCGGTGCAGAGCCTGATGGCGGTGTATATCGGATATGAGCTGTTTGGTGTGCTGGGATTGTTTCTGGGACCTTTCGGGTTGGTACTGATAAAGAGTATGTGGAGAGTGACGGGAACGAAGGAAAGGTTATAGTTAAATACGCAAAAACCGGAGAAATAAAAAGAGTTGTAAAACGAATTTAAAGTTTTACAACTCTTTGCTTTTGTTCCGGATTACTTTTTCGCCGCCTCAATCTGCTCTGCCAAATCGTTTAAATATACCCAGCGGTCCATTTTTTCTTCCAGTGCGGCTTCCGCCTGTTCTTTTTCTGCCATCAGTTCCGTGAGGCGGGAATACTGGGTGGCAGCACCGGCAATTTCCGTTTCCAGGTTGGCGATTTTTTCTTCCAGGGCAGCAATATCGGCGTCGATGGTTTCGTATTCCTTCTGCTCTTTGTAGGAGAATTTAAGCTTTGTTTCCCGCTGCTTCCAGGTGGCCTTGGAGTCAGAGGAGGAGTCAGTAGTGTTTGGTACACTGTTTTTTGGCGCAGAGCTTGCAGCAACAATGCCCCGTTCCTTCTGTGCCTCTTTGAAATCGCTGTAATTTCCCTCATAACGGGCGATTTTGCCGTTTTCGAAGGAAAAGATGCGGGTGGCAATTTTGTCAAGGAAATAGCGGTCATGGGAGACGGTAACCACAATGCCGGGGTAGTCTTCCAGATAGTTTTCCAGAATGGTTAAGGTCTGGATGTCCAAGTCGTTGGTTGGCTCGTCTAAGATGAGCACGTTTGGTGCTTCCATTAACACCTTTAACAGATACAAACGTCGCTTTTCACCGCCGGAGAGCTTTTCAATGCGGGTGTACTGCATGGAGCCGTCAAAGAGGAACTGCTCGCACATGGCGGAGGCAGACATGGTGCCTTCCTTTGTTTCGATGTATTCGGCGGTATCCCGGACATACTGCAGCACGGTGAGATTTGGGTCCAGGGCTTCGTTCTCTTGGGAGAAGTAGCCGATTTTCATGGTGGTGCCCATATCCACATAACCTGTGTCAGGCTGCAATTTTCCGGTGATAATATTCAGTAATGTGGATTTGCCGCAGCCGTTGTGTCCCACAATACCGATGCGGTCGGTGGACAGTAAAATGTAGCTGAAGGGCTCAAATAAGGTTTTTCCATTGTATGCTTTGCTGATATCGTACAGTTCGATGGTCTTCTTGCCCATACGGGAAGACAGGGCATTGATTTCCACGGAACCGTCCTCCACAATTTTCTCTCTGTCACGGAGGGCTTCAAAACGCTGGATGTGGGCTTTCTGCTTGGTGGAACGGGCTCTGGCGCCACGCTGCATCCAGGCAAGCTCGGTTTTAAACAGGGTTTTTGCCTTGCGTTCTGTGGCAAGTGCCATTTCTTCACGCTCTGCCTTTAAGGCGATAAAGCCGGAGTAGTTGGTCTGGTAGGAGTAGAGTTTGCCTTTATCAAGTTCCACGATTTTATTGGTTACCCGGTCGAGGAAGTAACGGTCGTGGGTAATCATGATGAAGGCTCCCCTCCACTTATTTAAGTAGTCCTCCAGCCATTCGGTCATGTCACTGTCCAAGTGGTTGGTGGGCTCGTCCAGGATGAGAAGGTCGGATTCGGTAAGCAGGGTGCGTACCAGGGCGGCGCGCTTTTTCTGCCCGCCGGACAGGGTAGAAGCACTGCCATCCGGGTCATCTATGCCGAATTTCAGAAGCATGGAGCGGGCTTCGCCGGTGATGTTACGGTAGCTTTCCTTGGCGGTCTGGCCTTCACATACGTTGGCGAGAATGGACTTGGTATCATCAAAGACCGGTGTCTGGGGAAGATAAGCAATGCGCAGCTTGTTGCCGCAGGTGCGCTTTCCCTCGTCGGTGTCCTCCAGGCCTGCAATGATTTTCAGCAGGGTGGATTTGCCGGTGCCGTTAATGCCGATGACGCCGATTTTATCTCCTTCATTAATTCCTAAACTGATATGGTCAAAGAGCATGCGCTCGGTAAAGCTTTTGCTCACGTTTTCTAAAGTCAAGAGATTCATAATGGTTCCTTTCCATGGAAGTTATTGTATTACAGGGATACTCCGGGGTTATTCGCCCCGGAGCTTTGCATTTGGAATATAGGGTTGTAACAGGGAAATGTAGCTTTCCAGTACATTCTCCTCAATCGGGTGAAAGGTTGTTTCGCTGCCGCATACCAAATCGCCGGAATCCTTAAAGTTTTGCAGATAATACGGGGACGGAAGGGTGCCGGTGTTAAATATTTTGCTGGCAATGCCGGAGAGCCAGATGCCGATGCCGCGCATTTGTTCCGGACCGTGAAGCTCTTTTGCTACAGTGGTGCGGAATTCGTGAGGAATACCGGACTGCAGCAGGTAAGTAATACTTTTCTCAATGCGGCTTAAGTCAAAGGAGGCCTCGTGAATGCCCACCGTAGCAGCATAAAAATCCCGGCAGTTTTTGATGTCCATAGCTACCATGTCAAGGAGTTGGGCGTCCAGCAGGGATTTTAACAGTTCCGGCCGGTAACCATTGGTATCCAGTTTAACAAGAAGCCCCATATCTTTAATTTTAGCTATAAAGTCATGTAAATCTGCCTGCAGGGTTGGTTCACCGCCGGTAATACACACACCGTCCAGCTTGCCCTTGCGGGAAGTCAGAAAGTCAAAGAACTCTTCTTCCGTAATGACAGGGCAGGAATTTGGTGCCAGTACCAAAGGGGCATTATGACAGTAAGGACAACGGAAGTTGCAGGTGCCGGTGAAGGCGGTGCAGGCTAAGTGTCCCGGGTAGTCTAACAGGGTAAGTTTGCTTAATCCGTGAAGCTGCATGATGAGTCCTTTCCTTGTACAGGTGGAGCGCCGAAGGGATAAGGCGTCCTATATACCAAGTTTCTTCAAATATTCTTTCAGGTTTTCTTCGTGCCACTGGTGGCCGCCCGGGCAGATTTCGTGATGGATGCGGTCTGCTGCTTGATAAAAACGGTAGGCGTTACGCATGATGTCCACTTGCTCGTATACGTTTTCCAAGCCTCTGGCGCCGTTTAAGTGGTCTTCCCGGCAGGATTGTATCCAGACAGGCCGTGGAGCCAGCAGGGCGGCGATATCGCCCATGTCCAGGTGTTCCCAAAGGTGAGGCACATAATTACAGTTACAGTTGCCGTTACGCTCTAAGAGAGCTTCTTTATAACCATACAAATAACCGCTGATAACCGCTACGCTGATGCGGTCGTCCAGAGCCGCAGCCCAGAGGGTCTGCATGCCGCCGCCGGAAAAGCCCAGGCAGCCGATTTCATCAGTGTTCCATTCGGTACGGGTTTTGATATAGTCAATTAAACGGAAAATGTCCCAGGTGTTCATGCCGGTTAAGGTCATGCCCAGAGGTTCTGCCATGTGGGAAATCTGGTAACAGCTTCCGTTTTTGAATTCTTTTTCTTCGTCCTTTTGCAGGGCAAGTTCCCTGCGTTCGCCAAAGCCGCGGCAGTCCGGACAGAAGGTGACAAAGCCTTCCTTTGCCAGCTGCATGCCGTAGTCATAGTGGAATTTTTCGATACAGTCCATGGCAGCAGGAATGTCGTAGCAGCCCGCTACGGAGAACTTTCCGGCACCCTGATGGCCCGGCAGGGCAATGAAACACTGCAGCGTTCCTTTGCGCAAGTTTTTTGGAATCAGGATGAACATTGGCATGTAAATGCCCGGTTCTACCTGAATAACTACTTTTTCGCGGGTAATGCCACCGTCCAACTCTACTGTTTCAAGGGTTTCCGGTGTCAAGTCACAGGTCTGCATTTTAGGAAGGCCGATAAGGTCGGCCAGAAGCTTTCTTGTCTGTCGCTTCCAGGTGACATATTCTTCTACGGTTTGGGCCTGCAGACGGTCCGGCCGTTCTTCTTCATCAAAGCGTGCCTGCATGGCGGCGAGGGTGCCGTAGTAGGTTTCTAATTTTGGGAATCTGCGTTCTTCCATAAGATGTTCTCCTTTGTGTAGAGGGAGGCTTCTGCCTCGGTTAACTGATGGCTCCAGGACACTCTGGTGTCCGGGGAAGCACCGGGACCGGAATTGTTGTATTCTGCATAGAAGGTCTGGGTGTGGGCTTCTTCTTTGCCCCAGTCGTGCCAGCCTTCTTTTTTGATGTGGTTGCCCAGCTCGGAATTCATAATGACGGTTTTTGCAAAGCTGCGCCATGGGCGGCCCAGATATACGGTTTCCGGGGCACAGTCGGAGGTAAAGCGACAACGGTTGAACACGTAGCCGTACGGTCTGCCTTCCGGGGTGGAGGCGGCGGTGATGTAGCCTTCCGGGTCGTTTCCTCTGGCAAGGGAGCGGATTTCACACTCTTCAAAATAGGCAGCGGCACCGCCGTAGATGAAATCTACATCGCCCTCAATGTAGCAGTTTTTGTAATAGTGGGTGCCGTTATCCCTTGGTGCGTTTTCTCTTGGTCCCCGGAAGCCGCCCCATTCCACAACAGTTGGCGGCAGCGGTGCGGTAAA
>JAZNXI010000030.1:0-13228 GCA_045593825.1 Lachnospiraceae bacterium | reverse complement strand
TGTTGAAATGTTTGTTTCCTCTCAGAACTCACTCTGGCTTCTTATTCCTAAAAAGCAAAGGTTCGTTCCGTACTGTGATTTCTCACAGATTTTTTACTGTTTCTAAGGTAGACATAACTGTCTGTTCTTAGAATGAAAATTCATTGAATTTTCAGGGTTGTTTCACTGTTTAATTATCAAGGTTCATTTTGTTGCTGTTCTCGCAGCGACTTAATTAGATTAACACATTCTCAATTCATTGTCAAGCACTTTTTTCACATTTTTTAAAAAGATTTTTACAAACTTGCAACATTGAATTGTTTGAATTGTTCTAACTTTTCGCTCATTTGAAGCAGCTTTGTTATCTTACCACAGGGTTTGTGGTTTGTCAACACCTTTTTTAAAAGATTTTTTAAATTGTTGGTGACGTCGCTTTCTTCCTTGTTTTGTCGAAAGCGAGGTTCATTCTAGCACGTTACCGGCATTCTGTCAACACCTATTTTGAAAGAATTTTTAAGTTTTCTGAATTGTTCTTTCACTTCAAACTATTAGTTGTATGCTCTTTCATCTACGCCACAATATATTGCCTTTTTATCACAAAATAACTTTTTCATTTTCTAAAATATATGTTACTATATTATATATAGAAGAAAGTTCCGTATAAGGAGGTGCCCATGAAAAAAAATTATTCCCTGCCCATTCTAACTCTGGGACATTTCGGAGTAGACCTGGCCTGCCTGTATTTCTATTTTTCCAACTTTCCGCAAAGTGGTCTGGTTACCCTTTTTGGCAGTGCCCTGCTTTATAACTTTCTAGCCTTTGCCTTGCAAGCTCCTATCGGATATTTCTTTGACCGTTTCCAGGCAAAGCGAAGTACTACCATCGGAATTCTTTTTGTGTTGGTCGGATATTTTCTTGGCCTATGGCATCGGCCTTCCGCCGGACTTATCCTTTGCGGCTTAGGAAATGCGTTCTATCATGTAGGTGGCAGCATCGGAATTGCCCGCACTGATCAAAAAGGCTTACGGGACTCCGGTATTTTCGTTTCCTCCGGTGCACTGGGCGTTTCCTTGGGAACCTGGCTGGCCGGATATCTGTTATCGAAAAGCTTCTTTTCCGGAGCCACTATTTGGATTCTTCTATTATTAATAGTAATTTTGTTTTTACAAAGAATGGTTGATTCTCCAATTCGAGAAGCCACCAATACTTTTTCCGCAAGAACCAATGCTACTCTGCTTTTGCTCTCCTTGTTTGCGGTGTTCATCCGTTCCTTAGGAGGTTTATTTTTCCCTGCTTCCTATAAGGAATTGTTTTCTCTATCGGAATATACGACATTTACCGTGTTCCTTTTAGCCATGGCATCCGGCATCACTGCCTTCCTGGGAAAATTCCTTGGCGGCTGTTTATCCATACTAAACACGCGGATATTACATAAGCTTATTCCAGATGCAGACATCGACCTGCGCACCGGCAATTATTTGTTTGGCACATTAACTCTGTTGCTTTCGACCATACTGCTCACCTTTGCAGGCCACGTACCGTTCCTTTGTTTCCTTGGCATTCTATGCTTCCATGCAGCCATGCCGGTAACGCTGTTTGAATTGTATTGCATCCTGCCGGACCGTCCGGGTTTTGCCATGGGGCTTTCCACGTTGATGTTATTTCTGGGATATTTGCCGCACGAGTTCTTTGCCCCGGCTACATTGCCTGCTTCCATCATTTTATTTGTACTCAGCTTACTGGCAACAACATGTATGGTGCTTTCTTTGTGGATTTACCGCCACGCAACTCAAACACAGCACAACGGAGGTAACCTATGAAACTAATTTCCTTCTTGTCACCTTACCTGCTAGCGCTTATACTAACCTTAATAATAGAAGGAATTCTGTGTTGGCTATTTTTGTGCGACAAGGCCTGGCTGAAATTCGTTTGCCTGGTAAACTTGTTTACAAACCCGTTGGCGAACGCTCTATATACCATGCTCTATTGGTTTTTAGATAAGCAAGAACGCTCCGGCACAGCCCCTTGGTTTTTGCTTGGTTTGGAGCTTCTTGTCTGGCTGTCGGAAGCATGGTTGTTTTATCGATTTAGTAATGGCAAAAAAACACTTTCTTCTATATATAAATCATTACTGTTTTCCTTTGTACTTAATGCAGCAACCTACATAACCGGACTGCTGCTGCAACTATAAAATCAGATGGAGGTAAAATCTATGAACATTCTTCTTACCCTTTGGAACCTATTACCGTTTCTGGACTTGGTTATTACGCCACGTTCCACAGCTACTCCTACTCCGGATCCGACAATTACACCAATCCCTGCACAAACTACAGATAGTATGCCCGGCGTGCTCCTAATTGTTCTGATTATTTTCCTTATTTTTATTGGAATTCTAATTTGGAACGCACTTAAGAAAAAGAAATGAGGTGAATTTGCATGAATTTATTGAGTAACTTAATGTCCCGGCTGACTTTTTTGGATGTTGCCTTTGGACCATCCTTCTCCATGGGTGAGATTGACCCTGCCACCAAAGTAATTGTGATTGTTGTTTTACTTGCGTTTCTTGGATTTGTAGGATATTTAATTTGGAATACGCTTAAAAATAATAAGTAAATGACAAAGACCCCGACGCAAAACTGCGTCAGGGTCTTTTTTTATTTTGTTTCCCACAATATCTGTATGCGCCCATCCTGAAATACCAGCGGTCCGGACTGCACCAATTCATTGCTATTATATACCTTTTTATCTACATATAACAAAGCATCTTCCTTATTATAACGTAGATAATAGTCGTACTCCATCCGGTTTTCCAGAGAATAGCTGGCACCTTTTGCATAGTCATAAACAATAATGCGTTCGTCTATCGCACCAAAACCAATACTGAGGGATGCACATATATCCGAGAGGCCATCACCGGTCACATCATAAAAATATGCATTCCAAATTGGCCAACCCTCTATCAGCTTCTTTTTCTCCACCTTACCTAAAATGCCTGCTTTCTCCGTTACGGAAATGTCATACGGTGTGTAATGAAAGGTTACTCCCGTAAAATCCGGATGCTCCGTAATGAGCTCCTGCTCATAGTCCATGTCCGCAGGATTTTCGGTATAATCAAACCACTTAGTGATTTTACTTGACGAAGTTACAAGTTCCGCGCTGTCCGTGCCAAACACAATTTTAAACACATACTTACCTTCATTTGCTTCAATGGTATAAACTGCTTCTTCTGTCTGTGTGCCACGCAGCGCCACCGAAAGCTCGAAGGTGCCTTCGGAAACCGGCTCCAGCTCATAGGTTTTCCGCTCCACATCCGCGGCACTCTGAAGAATATCCAACTTGCCAAAATACAACTCATATACCGTTAAGGTATCCACATCCAAAGAGGTTTTAAACACCAGCTTTCCACTGTTGTTGATAGTTCCCGACGGAATCTTCCGCTCCTCGGCAGGACGGCTGAGACTGCTTAGGACGCTTAGTCTTTCCCCGTTGTTAAAATCAAAGACTTCCGGATAATACGCCGGCTCTATATAAGCATTACAGCCTTCGCTGATAGCATTTACCGTTAAAACATCAGTACGTTCCAGCTTGAAAATCCAGCTGATTTGGGTTTTAAGACCGGTTTTTTCCTCGTCACCCACGTTGCCACCGATGGCGAGATATACTTCTTCATTCTCTGTATAGATTAGATAGTAAAACAAACTCTTACCATGATTCTCCACTTCCAACTTCCAGGCACTGTCAATATTTGCCCGAAATACCGACCAATCATAATAATCAGTCAAGTCTCCGGTCGTATTAATATAGTAATCAAAGTTTTCAGACGTGACTTTAAATTCTTTAAACGCACCCTGGCGCTGTGCCCAGCCATCTACAATTTCACCGTCTGTCAACACATTTTCTGTTTCAAACATGCCATAATCGGAGGTGAACTGGTACCGCGGGGCCTGGGCTCCGTAATTGTAGGAAATCTGAGGGTCGCTGTACAAAACCTCGCTTACCCGGTAGCTGTGACAGAACGGTTCCGGCGCATGCAAAAGTCTCTCCTTCGGGTTAGTTAAAAAACATACTGCTACAACTACACAGGCAACAACCGCCAGCAGCATCACCCAAAAGCCCGGCTTTTTATAATTCAGAACGGATTTTACCCGTTCCTTCACACCCACCTCACCAAAGGCCAGTGGACAGGCAGAAATCATCCGACGGTGGATTCCGCCATCAACACTGCAGGCTAACAGCGCCTGGGAATAGTCCGCTTTTTCTTCGTTGTTCAGATTCTTAATAACCTTTTCGTCACAGGCAAGTTCGATATCACGGCAAAGCAGCACATAAGCCAGCCAAAGAGCCGGATTAAACCAATGAATCGTCAACAAAAGAAATCCCAAAGGCTTCCACCAGTGGTCCTTCCGGCAAATGTGCGCCTGTTCATGGGCCACCACATGCTCTAAATTGGTTGCTTCTATTTGAAACGGCAGATAAATTCTCGGTTTGACAATGCCCAGCACAAAAGGCGAACCCACCGCTTCGCTTTGAAACACATTATCCCGCAGTAAAACCGCCGTTTCTACTTTGCGATGCAGACGCAGATAACTGATTAAGGTATACGCTAACATGCCCGCCATACCAAGCAGCCAAATTGCGGAAAGCACTGTCATTACATGGAACCCATTATTTGCCGGCACCGTAACTCCTTCAAAATAACGATCATCCAGATAATTGTTTATCGGATTATCCACGATGGCAACCCCGGTCTGTACCTCAAAGCTCGGTCCGGAAATTACTTCCTTCGGCAGGGTTTGTGCACTTGGAATTAAGCTGAACACACTTTCTAAGGAAACCGGACAAATCAGACGCACTGCTACCATACCCCAGAGCAGTACGTTGACCCACTTTGGTGCCTTCTTCAAAACAAAGCGCAGTACCACCACAGCCAGCACTACCCATGTGGCAGCAATGCTCATATTTAAAATTTTTAAAAAGAGTTCACTCATCAGTTTCCTCCTTTCCGGATGCGGTCAATCATGCGCTGCACCTCGTCAAGCTCCTCCTCGGAAATGTTCTGATGCTTGGTAAAAGCAGCCACAAAGGCCGGCAGAGAACCCTCAAACTTCTTTTCCACCAGTTCCTCAATTTCCGATGCCTGGGCCTCGTCCTTGGAAACCAGGGAAGTAACGGTTCCATCCTCGTTTTTTAACACGCCCCGTTCGGAAAGGCGCTTAATTACCGTGTAAGTGGTAGTACGCTTCCAGCCAAGCTGGTCCTGACAAAGCTTTACCAACTCGGATGCTGTTACCGGCTCATGCTCCCAAAGTATTAAGCAAAAACGATATTCACTTTCAAAGATTTTTGGTATTTCCATAATGATTCACTCCTTCGCAGTTCAAAAAAGAACTGTCTAACGCATTAGACTATTTCTATTCGTAGTCTAACGCATTAGACAGAGAATGTCAATATCAAAATATCTATTTAAAAAAACAGGCGGCATACTCGATAAGCAAAGCTTCGAAAACGCTTCGCGTTTCCTCAGGCGCGTTGCGCGGTCAATAGACAGAAAAAAGCCCTGCCAGAACATAAAGTTCCGCAGGACCTTCTTTCCGTCTATTAACCTTTGCTTATCTCGACTATTTCTGAACTAAATGCACTGCAAATCCGCCAAGTTCACCCTTTAAGTAGATAGCAACTAACTTGCCGTTCTTATACTTTGCTGTTTCAGGGTCAAATTCAAAGCCCTGAAGTTCCATATGGTAAACTGCTCTTTCGATGTAGTTGGTACCGATGGCAATGTGGCCGTTAGCGCCAAGGTAAGGAGTCTTCATAACCTCAATTGCGGTACCCGCAAATACGGAGCTGCCGCCAACCTTCTTTGTGAAGCCAAATAACTTCTCGAAGGAACCTGCAACGCCATCTGCTTCGTCTTCGCTGTTAGCGTTGATGCCGATGTGTCTTAACTCGAAACCGAGCATTGTGTTTACTGCTTCTCTTGTGAGGTTCTTAATTGCCTCGAAATCGCCTGCTGCAACTAAATCCTTTGGAACCATCCAGGAACCGCCACATGCGATAATCTTATCGAAATCAAGGTAGGACTTTAAGTTCTTAGCGTTGATGCCGCCGGTAGGCATGAACTTCACCTTTGTGTAAGGAGCTGCCATAGCCTTAATCATAGCGAGACCGCCGTTCTGCTCTGCAGGGAAGAACTTAACAACATCAAGACCTAACTCTAATGCCATTTCGATATCGGTTGGTCTTGCTGTACCAGGAGTGATTGGCACATTCTTTTCCTGACAATACTTAACAATGTTTGGATTTAAACCAGGGCTAACGATAAACTTAGAACCTGCTGCCACTGCTCTGTCAACCTGCTCGGTAGTAAGAACGGTGCCTGCACCTACTAACATTTCAGGATAAGCTTCGCTCATAAGGCGGATTGCTTCTTCTGCTGCGTCGGTACGGAAGGTAACTTCTGCTACCGGAAGACCACCCTCACAAAGAGCCTTTGCTAAAGGCACTGCGTCCTTTGCATCGTCAATTACTACTACAGGAATAATACCAAGTTTCTGAAACTGCTCTAAAATTGGATTCATAACGTATCTCCTTTTCGTTTCTTCTTTATTTAACAACTCCGACTCTCTGCGGAGTGTAAGTGCTTACAAACACAGTATACCGCAACTTTTATAAAAATTCAACCGTTTTATGCTTTTCCAAGCAGGATTTTCGATAAAATGTTGCTGTCATACAGGAAGCTTAAAATTTTGCTTTCACTAATCATGGTCATGCAGGACTGGCCGAAACCGGTGCTGCCAAGCATGGTGATAACAATAAATACAATCCAAAGAATCACCAGACCTTCTAATGCACCCATGGCAATACCTGCCACCGTATTAATCTGGTGAAGCACCGGAAGCTTGCTGAGTAAATCAAGCACAAAGCATAATACCGCAATACCCACAGCTGCCACAATAAAGGTAATAAAGAAGCCCAGGGCATTTAAAATAATGTTGGTTAACAGTTCACAAATGTACTTTTCCAGAGAAGCCAGCTTGTCTCCCACAAAATCAGCAGCCTCTTCCTTCTTTTCTTCCATGGTTTCTGTTAAAGAATCCTTAATCGTGTCCTTGATGCTGTCAGGGAGACCCAGTCCGTCAATAAACGCCATCGGATCTTTTTCTTCTTCCGGAGTTAAATTGTCTGCCACACCGGACAAATCAATCACCTGTTCCAACTTTGTCTGAATACCACCGGATATTTTTTCGCTGCTCTTTAACATATTGGTTACGATAGGGCTTACCAAAATAGTAATGATAATAACCGCAATGGTGGAAACCAGGGAGAATACCGACTTAACAAAGCCTACTCTCCAGCCGACAAAAGCAAATACTCCGATGATTGCCAATGCAAAAATTAATAACCAGTTCATTTTAATTTTCCTCTTTCCTTGTTTTATTTGTTAATTTTATCGTTTGTACCTTGCCGGTGTTAACCAGAAAATACCGGTTGCCTCCTGCAGGATAAACTGCTTCCAGACTTTGTGCAAAAGCTGCACTGAATTTTACGGATCCGTTTGCGCGGTATGCCGTTACCCTTTGTGGACTGAAAAAGACCACCTCTTCCGAAGATGCAGCAATAGACTCATATTCCGGCACCTCTCCCCGAATCTGCTTTTCTTTTCCTTTCGTATCAAAGAAACTTATCGACTTGTGTTTATCCGCCGTTTCTTTTACGACATAAATTCCGTTTTCCACACAGAGAATCTGCTCCACCGTTTCCGGTATTGTTTTTTCACAAATCAGCTCCGGAGTCTCCGTCATACGATATAAAGCAAATCCGTTTTCTAACAATACACACACGGTGTCTTCGTTTAGAAATTTCACGTCATAGGCTAACAGATTTTCGGCAAAGGACTTCTGTCCTACAATATTGTTGATATAATTTTTTCCTACCTCATCCGCATTATAAAAGGTAGCCTTGCAGATCATGGTATTCCCCTGAAAAGTTACATACAGGGTTACCAGTTTTTTGCCGTCAGGGGACAGGGCAATATCGATTGGGATACCGTCCACCTTTGTTTTGGTGTTGATGTCTACCCGGAGATTCCCGGTAATATCGTACAGTTGAATAAAATCCTCTGTGCCGTTGTCCAGCAAAACAGCCGTTACTCCCTGCTTTGCCACCTCATGCTTTATAATCGGATAAATCACTTCATAATTATAAGGAATGCCGTTTTCCGCCACTACATACACGGTTTTTCCGCCAATGTCTGCCACCGATGCCATATTTTCACAATATGCCACATCCGGATTATCCAGCCGGTAGGAAACCTCCCACAAGGCATTTCCTTCTGCATCCAATGCTTTGGCGCCGTCATTACTGTACACAAATAACCTGTCTTTGCCCGCCTTATAACCAACCAGATTGGAAAACAAATTAGTTTCTGCCTTGGTTTCGAAATATTTGAATTCCCGGACCCTTAAATACTGCATCAAACCGATTCCGCCAAGAATAACTGCCAGAACGAACAATAACCGGAGAGCGCGTATCAAATCCGTCTTATTTATTTTTCCTTTTGTTTTTTCTTCCAAAAAAAGGACCCACTTTCTTATGTAATAAGATAAGTATACCATATCCTCCATAATTTCGCATTATTTTTCTTTACGGAAGAAAAATTTTCTGCCCCGGTTCCGGTTCCTCTCCTTCCTCTAAGCTGTTTAGCAACCGGATTGCCTCCTCCTTCTCTGCATTTCCGTAGAATTTTCCGCATATAGACGCAATCGTTTCTCCTTCTTCCACCACATACACCTGCTGCAGGGAAGACACCAGTTTTTCCTGCCGGTTTAACATCTCCTTTAACTCGTTTCTCTCCTGAATCTGCATGGCAAGTCCTGCGATTACTAAAATAGCCATACAGGTAAGGACACCTCCGGTAGCGTAAAACAGGCGGTAAAACGAACCCGGATTATGCACCTGTATTTCCACTGGCTTTGACATGCTTACCTCCGGACTCACTCTTTGCTCTTCCCTTACCGGTATTTTTATTGTTTCCTTTGTTACCATAACACTTCCTGCATCGGCCATATAGTTTTGCATCTCCGCATTTCTTTCATAATAAATATAGTACCCGGAAAGCTCCTGCATTTCGCCTTCCTTATAGAAATAAATCCGCTGCTCCTTTTCTGCAGAATCCATTTTTATAAAGATTTTATCCCCGCCGCCAAAATTGTCCTCCTGGATTTTTTTCTGCCGCTCCTCATCCTCCAACAGATAACCGGGACCGCCCAAAAACCAGCCCACAATCTGAAAATCCGGAAAATAATCCCTAATATCCCTATATATCCCAGCCCAGTTGTCTTCGGTAAAGCATACCGCATCATGGCGCAGCACATCCCTTGCCTCCAATACACCCTTTACCAGAATTTTATCGTTCTGTCTGCCATCCGCATATTCTCCTACCAAAACACCGATTACACAACCGGTATAGTCCCGTTCCGAAAGGCGCTTCGCATAAGAGAACGCATAATCCTCAATAAAAACCTCCGGTGAACTTAAGGACGGCTGTCCAATCTGCCGGCGGTTGTTCGGCAACTGCCGTCCCGGCATATCCTTTGTTTTCTTTTCATATATTGTTTCTGTCATGTCCGCCTCCATTCCGCAGCCGCTTCCGGCGCTTTTTTCCGTATTGTAGCACCGTGAATGCGCTTTTTTTGCCGCTTTGTGTCAGGCAGAAAAAACTTTTTTGAAACAGGTCTATTTTTCCGCAATCGGGTAATACTTTGTTAAAAAGAACAATTGAAAGGAACCTCCATGCTTTATTATAATTCGAAACAAATATCCTCTTCCTATGAATTCGGAAAACAGCTTTTAGAAAAAATCTGCCGGCAAAAAAGCACCAATCAGCCATTGGTATTTTTATGCATCGGCTCTGACCGGGCCACCGGAGATTCCCTTGGCCCCATCATAGGATATAAATTGAAGCAGCGCCGGCTTTCCTCTGCCTATGTTTACGGCACCTTGGAACATCCGGTCCACGCAAAAAACTTAGGGGATGTTATCCGTGAAATCCACGATACCTTTGAACAACCCTTCATCATTGCCATCGATGCGTCTTTGGGAAAAGCCTCCCACGTAGGCTACTTTACCTTAGGAGAAGGCTCCCTGAAACCGGGTGCAGGCGTAGGAAAAGAATTGCCTCAGGTGGGAAACCTCTGTGTCACCGGCATTGTAAACCTGTCCGGATTTCTGGAAAATTCACTGTTGCAAACCACAAGACTGCATACCGTAATGGACCTGGCGGACAAAATCAGCACAGGAATCTTTTATTGTCTCGCCAAGCTATAAAATGAAAAGCCTCAGAAAATCTGAGGCTTTTTGCTTTTTACTTTGTTTTTTCTAATGCTAACGCTTCACTGATGTCCTGTGCTTCACCATTGCTGATATGGGCAATCAACTTGTCCAGCTTTTGCACAGTTAACATTTCTTTTCCCAAATATGCCTCATACTGCTTGGACATCATAAGAGAATATTCTTTAACCTTGTCTTCCATCTCTTTTTGATCTGCACATACTTCGGCATACGTTGTCTTTAAGGAAGACAGCTCTTCCGCATAACGGCCCTTGATTTCTGCCTTAATCTGTGGGGTTGTCTCCGTTTCAAAAGCACTTACTGACTGCTTTTCTTCTTCTGTTACCCGGGCAATTTCTGCAGTAATTTCATTTAATTCATCATCATACTGCTCAAGACCGTAGGTGCTCTCATCCGCATCATTTTTGATTCCCTTTTGGATATCCCGGATGTTTTTGTTATTTCTATTATACTGGTTGCGAAGGAGCTTTACGGCACGAATGGTATCCAGATGCGGCTCTTTCACCTTATTATTAATGGTAAGATAAATGCTGCCTACCAAAAGAATCAACACTACATAAATAATTGCCAAAGCAAGCTCACTAAAGTTCTTTGCAAAAAACAGCAAATAAATACCAAACGGAATAATCAGAAACACTACCAGCAAACTCACAATAAAGAGCAGGAATTCACCGATGGTTTTTGGCATAAACCAGGCGTAAAACAACGTAGTATTACATATTCTGGGCGTTTTCTCCGCTTTCATCTTTGTTTTAATTTCCAAAGCAAGTTCCTTGTTTTTTTCACGGAGTTCTGCCGTTTCTTCAGAAATTCTCTCCGTTACCTTTACACCCTTATCTTTTTCTTTTTTTGCCTTTATCTTTTTATGTCTGGCATTTAAGGTAGACAACTGGCTCTCAAAGGTGGCAACCAGTTCACTTTTTCTTTTTTTCAGGGTGCTTTCTGTTTCATCATTTAACTCTTTCTCTTTTCCGGCAATCAGCTTATCCAATCGGATTTCTTCCTTTAACAGCTCCGCATTTCTCTCCTGATAACCGGCAAGCTCCATGACATGTTCTTTAATCGTATTTAACTCATTAATTCCACCATGTAAAATTGCATTGCTCACTTAAGTGCACCTCCTTAGTCCGGTCTACAGCTCTTTTCTTCCTTCCAATGCACGAAGCAATGTAACCTCATCAATATACTCCAGGTCACCGCCCACCGGAACACCGCTGGCAATCCGGGTGATTTTAATTCCTGCCGGCTTTAAAATTTTGCTGAGATACATGGCTGTTGCCTCGCCCTCGATATTGGAATTTGTGGCTATAATTACTTCCTGCACATCCTGCTGCAAGCGGATTAAAAGTTCTTTAATGGTAATATCCGCAGGGGTAATGTTAAGTAACGGCGAAATGGCACCATGCAGGACATGATACACCCCGTTATACTTTCCTGTTTTTTCATACGCCGCCAGGTCTCTGGAGTTTTCCACCACCATAATGGTTTTTTTGTCTCTTGCCGGGCTTTTACAGATAGGACACAATTCGTCATCCGTAAGAGTACAGCACTCCTTGCAACGGCACACCTTTTTTCTGGCAGAAACAATAGAATCCGCCAACGCTTCCACCGACTCCTCCGGCATGTTAATAATATGAAAAGCAAGCCGCTGTGCCGACTTGCTTCCAATACCCGGAAGCCCGGATAACGTTTCTATCAGTTTTGTTATCTGACTGCTATAGTAATCCATTAGAATGGGAAGCCTCCACCAAGACCGCCTGCCAGGGAGCCCATTACTTCTGCAGAAGCTGCCTCCATCTGACGCAGTGCTTCATTTGCTGCTGCTACGATTAAATCCTGTAACATTTCAATATCGTCCGGATCTACAACCTCAGGCTGTAAGGTCACTGCAGTAATTTCCTTTTTACCGGATACGGTAACGCTAACCGCACCGCCTCCTGCTGTTGCAGTAAATTCCTTTGTTTCAAGTTCCTGCTGCTTTTCTTCCATCTGACGCTGCATTCTCTGCGCCTGCTTCATCAGATTATTCATGTTTCCCGGCATTCCTCCCGGAAATCCTCCACGCTTTGCCATAAAATTATTCTCCTTTTATCTTAATCTATAAATTCTACCGGAACCTTACTGATCATTTTTGTAATGTCCGGATACATGTTCGCTTCTCGCTGCGTAGCGGCAAGCACAGCCTGCACCTCTACTTCTTTTTGAATTTGGGCACGGATGGTGTTTTGGATAATTTCCAAATGGTCACCCTGCTCAATAAATTCTTTGTCAAATGCCTCGGTGAATACCAAAAGCAGCCGGTTTCCTTCGCCAACACTTGGTCTTGCCGCACTTAAGGAAACTTTAACCGACCCCGGCAGACGGGATGAAATCTGCTGCCAGTTTCTTGCTACTTCGGTAATGTCCTCCGGAAGGGCGGTCGGATAATTTACCGGCACTTCTTCCTCCGGTTGCTCCATTGCACCGGCTGCCACAGCCCCACTGCCCTGACGCACCGTTACCACGCCTTTTTCCAAAGCCTCCTCCATACGTAAAACACGGTCATACAAAGCATCCTGTTCCTGCTCCATCTGAGGCTTGCAAAGTTTTATTAACGCCACCTCCACCAGAACTCTCTTCTGGGAAGCATAGCGGATTTGATTGGTTAACTCGGAAAAAATGCGGATAAACCGCACCAGACGTTCCTCCTCGTTGGCATGAACCTCTTTCAAAAATTCTTCCCGGTAATCCGTTGGAATTTCCATGGTATCCATTAATTCTTCGGATGCTTTTGCAAGCAGGAGATTACGAAGATACCAGGTAAAATCCACCGTAAACTGGGTAAGCTCCCTGCTTCTTGCCCCGATTTCAACAAGCAGACGCAGACACTCTGTTACATTACCGGTACGGATGTGAGCCA
>JAZNXI010000029.1:0-8620 GCA_045593825.1 Lachnospiraceae bacterium | reverse complement strand
ACGATCCGACTTACGTGGCTGTTTGACCCGGCAGTGCTGGTGGATGACGACGGAAGAGCGTACCTGTACTTTGGCGGCGGTGTGCCTGACGGCAAAGCAGCAGACCCGGGCAATGCAAGAGTAGTAGAGCTCGGTGCCGATATGGTTAGTCTTGCCGGAGATCCGGTAAAGGTAAATGCCCCGTATTTGTTTGAAGATTCCGGTATTCATAAGTATAAGGATAAGTATTATTACACCTATTGCACCAACTGGAATGTAGACGCAGCGGGAACGGCAACCTACGGTTTTCACAATGCAGAAATTGTCAGCATGGTCAGTGACAGTCCGATGGGACCGTTTGAGTTCAAGGAAGTGATTCTGGAAAATCCGGGTAAATACTGCGGCTTGTACGGCAACAACCATCACTGTGTATTTACCTTTAAAGACCGCTGGTACATTACCTATCACACCCGTACGCTGGAAAAGAGCATGGGTATCGACAAGGGCTACCGTGTTACCCACGTGGATGAGTTTACCATGCAGGAAGACGGCACCATCGGCATCATTAAGCAGACCACCAAGGGCAAAGAGCAGCTGTGATATGTAAATCCGTATGCGGAAAACAGCGCAACCATGATTGCGGTACAGGGCGGAGTACAAACTACGGCTGCTGATGTGAACGCGACCTTCTATGGTGCGGGCGCCATGGCACTTGCCAACATGGACGAGGGCGCATTTGTAAAGGTGCGCGGCGTTGACTTTGGTGAGACTTCTCCAACCAGTGTTACTGCTATGCTGAAGGTGGCCGGTGGCGGTGAGGGTGCTATCCAAATCCGCGTAGACAGCCTCGACGGAGAAATTGTAGGCTATGTGAACGTGGACCGATTAACCGGCGTGGATTATGAAGCTTATACTTCGGAGCTTGACACCAAGATAACCGGAGTACATGATTTATACTTCATTTTCTGTGGTAACGGTTACCGCGTGATGAGCTGGCAGTTTGGTAAATAAACAACACAAAAAAATGACGGACTTCCTCAAAAATTTGGGAAGTCCGTTTTATATTGCCGTATTTAAAAATTATACTGGAAAATTTTTCGAAAAATATGCTTGACAGCTTGACTTATCCATGATAATATGTAAGATGCACTTTAATATGGTATCGTGTGCCTCTATGCTTAATTATAGCACATGATATAGCGTTTGAAAAGCCATATTTAGTGTTCACACAAAATTTTTCAAGGGGTGAAAACGTCAATGGAAAAGAATCGAATCCGTCCTATGAAAGTCGGAAAAGGCGTAAGAATGAGCTATTCCAAGCAGAAAGAAGTTCTTGAGATGCCAAATCTCATTGAAGTTCAGAAGGATTCCTATCAGTGGTTCCTGAAGGAAGGTCTTTATGAAGTGTTTGAGGATATCTCTCCGATTACCGACTATTCCAATCACTTAAGCTTAGAGTTTGTGGACTTCCAGCTTTGTGAAGAAGACAAGAAGTACACAATTGAAGAGTGTAAAGAGCGCGATGCAACATATGCGGCACCGTTAAAGGTTAAAGTTCGTCTTTACAACAAGGAAACAGGCGACGTTAAAGAAAATGATATCTTTATGGGCGACCTTCCTATCATGACAGAAACAGGTACCTTCGTTATCAATGGTGCAGAACGTGTTATCGTAAGCCAGTTGGTTCGTTCCCCTGGTATCTACTATGCCATCGGTCACGACAAAATCGGTAAGACTCTGTACTCCTCCACCGTTATTCCTAACCGTGGTGCGTGGTTAGAGTACGAAACTGACTCCAACGACGTATTTTACGTACGTGTAGACCGTAACAGAAAGGTACCTATCACAGTACTTATCCGTGCGCTCGGAGTTGGTACAAACCAGCAGATTATAGATTTATTCGGCGAAGAGCCAAAGCTCACAGCCAGCTTTGCCAAGGACCCATCTGAAAATTATCAGGATGGTTTATTAGAGTTATACAAAAAGCTCCGTCCGGGCGAGCCTTTATCCGTAGACAGTGCAGAATCCCTGATCAGAGGCATGTTCTTTGACCCAAGACGTTACGACTTGGCAAAGGTAGGCCGTTATAAATTCAACAAGAAGCTTGCATTCAAGAACCGTGTCGTAGGTTTCTCTCTTGCTGAAGATGTTATCACAGCAGACGGCGAAATCCTGGCAGAAGCAGGTGTAGAAATCACAGAAGAACTGGCTGTAGCTATCCAGAACGCAGCAGTTCCTTATATCGTAGTACAGACAGAAGAAAGAAACTGCCGTGTTCTTTCCAACTTCATGGTAGACATTGCTGCTTACATCCCTGACTGCGACAAGGCAGCCCTTGGTGTAACAGAATTAGTATACTATCCAAAGCTCCGTGAGTTACTGGATACCTATACCGACCGTGAAGAGCTTTTAGAGGCTGTTAAGAAGAACGTTGCAGACCTCATTCCAAAGCACATCACTAAGGAAGATATTTTTGCTTCCATTAACTATAACATGCACTTAGAGTATGGTGTTGGTAACGATGACGATATCGACCACCTGGGCAACAGACGTATCCGTGCGGTTGGTGAATTACTTCAGAACCAGTACAGAATCGGTCTGTCCAGAATGGAGCGTGTAGTTCGTGAAAGAATGACAACTCAGGATGTCAACGGCGTAACCGCACAGAACTTAATCAACATCAAGCCGGTAACTGCAGCAGTAAAGGAATTCTTCGGAAGCTCCCAGCTGTCCCAGTTCATGGACCAGCACAACCCACTGGGTGAACTTACCCACAAGAGACGTTTATCCGCCCTGGGTCCTGGTGGTCTTTCCAGAGACCGTGCATCCTTCGAAGTTCGAGACGTACATTACACCCACTACGGCAGAATGTGTCCTATCGAAACCCCTGAAGGTCCAAACATCGGTCTTATCAACTCCCTTGCATCCTATGCAAGAATTAATGAGTATGGTTTCCTTGAGGCTCCGTACCGTAAGTTAGACAAGTCCGATCCTTTAAATCCAAAGGTTACAGACGACGTTATCTACATCACAGCAGATGAAGAAGATAAATATGTAGTAGCTCAGGCGAATGAGCCGTTAGACGAAAACGGATGCTTCGTAAACCACAACGTATCCGGCCGTTACCGTGAAGAAACTTCCCAGTTTGAAAAGAAAAGAGTAGACTTAATGGACGTTTCTCCTAAGATGGTATTCTCCGTAGCTACAGCCATGATTCCGTTCCTTGAAAACGACGATGCGAACCGTGCCCTCATGGGTTCCAACATGCAGCGTCAGGCAGTTCCGCTTCTTTTCACAGAAGCTCCTGCAGTTGGTACCGGTATGGAATTAAAGACAGCGGTAGACTCCGGTGTCTGCGTAGTGGCAAAGAAGGGCGGCGTGGTAGAACGCGCTACTTCCAATGAAATCGTTATTAAGAATGACGACAACGAAAGAGACGAATATAAGCTCTTAATGTTCGCACGAAGCAACCAGGGTACCAGCATCAACCAGAGACCTATCGTTGTTAAGGGCGAGCGTGTAGAAGCAGGTCAGGTAATTGCCGACGGTCCTTCCACCGCAGGCGGTGAACTTGCTCTTGGTAAGAACCCTCTCATCGGCTTCATGACCTGGGAAGGTTACAACTACGAAGATGCTGTTCTCCTCAGTGAAAGACTGGTTCAGCAGGACGTTTATACTTCCATTCATATTGAAGAATACGAAGTAGAATCCCGCGACACCAAGCTTGGTAAGGAAGAAATCACAAGAGACGTTCCTGGCGTAGGCGAGGACGTATTAAAGGATCTTGACGAGCGCGGTATCATCCGTATCGGTGCTGAAGTTCGTGCAAGAGATATCTTAGTTGGTAAGGTAACACCAAAGGGTGAAACCGAGCTTACCGCAGAAGAAAGACTCCTTCGTGCCATTTTCGGTGAAAAGGCAAGAGAAGTAAGAGATACCTCCCTCCATGTACCGCATGGTGAATACGGTATCGTTGTAGATGCAAAGGTATTCTCCAGAGAAAACGGCGACGAGCTTCCTCCTGGAGTAAACCAGACAGTACGCGTATACATTGCCCAGAAGAGAAAGATTCAGGTGGGTGATAAGATGGCCGGCCGTCACGGTAACAAGGGTGTCGTTTCCCGCGTACTTCCTGCAGAAGACATGCCATTCCTTCCAAACGGACGTCCGCTGGATATCGTATTAAATCCTCTCGGCGTTCCTTCCCGAATGAACATCGGTCAGGTTAAGGAAATTCACTTAAGCCTTGCAGCTAAGGTTCTCGGCTTCAATGTGGCAACTCCTGTATTCGACGGTGCAAAGGAAGAAGACATCATGGATACCCTGGAAATGGCTAACGATTACGCTAACACTTCCTGGGAAGAATTCCAGGCAAAGTATCAGGATACAGTAGATCCTGAAATTATGGAATATCTCGGAAATAACTTAGACCATAGAGATGAGTGGAAGGGCGTAGAAATCAAGCGTAACGGTAAAGTACAGTTACGTGACGGTAGAACCGGCGAACCATTCGACGGCGAAGTAACCGTTGGTTTCATGCACTACTTAAAGCTCCATCACTTAGTTGATGATAAGATCCATGCACGTTCCACAGGTCCTTACTCCTTAGTAACACAGCAGCCTCTGGGTGGTAAAGCTCAGTTTGGTGGTCAGCGTTTCGGTGAAATGGAAGTTTGGGCACTGGAAGCATACGGTGCGGCTCACATCCTTCAGGAAATCCTCACCGTTAAGTCCGATGACGTAACAGGACGTGTTAAGACTTACGAAGCAATCATTAAGGGCGAAAACATTGCTGAGCCTGGTATCCCAGAGTCCTTCAAGGTACTCTTAAAGGAATTACAGTCCTTAGCACTTGATGTAACCGTTCTTGATGAAAACGGCGAAGAAGTTATTATGACTGAAAATATCGACTACGGCGACGCAGACCTGACACCAATCATTGAGGGTGAAAACAACTACCGCTATGATGAAGGCTTTGCCGATGCCGGTTACAGCGAAGTGAATCCGGAAGAAGACGGTGCTGATTTCGGCATGTTCGACGACGGTGACATGGACTTTGGTCCGCTGGATGATGCCGGATATGATGAAGGTTATGACGAATAAGAAGGGAGTGCCAAAGAATGTCGATTGATATGATGAATGACGGCGTAAAGGATATTACCTATGACGCAATTAAGATTGGTTTGGCTTCACCGGATAAAATCAGAAGCTGGGCAACCAACTCCAGAGGCGAACTGGGCGAGGTAACAAAGCCTGAAACAATCAACTACAGAACCTTAAAGCCGGAAAGAGACGGTCTCTTCTGTGAAAAAATCTTCGGACCAAGCAAGGACTGGGAATGTCACTGCGGTAAGTACAAGAAGATTCGTCATAAGGGTGTTATTTGTGACCGTTGTGGCGTAGAAGTTACCAAGGCAAGCGTTCGTCGTGAACGTATGGGTTGCATCGAGCTTGCTGCACCTGTATCCCACATCTGGTACTTTAAGGGTATCCCTAGCAGAATGGGTCTTATCTTAGACCTTTCTCCTAGAACACTGGAAAAGGTACTTTACTTTGCTTCCTATATCGTGCTTGACAAGGGTACTACCGATTTACAGTACAAGCAGGTGTTAAGCGAAAAGGAATTTAAGGAAGCTTATGATAAATACGGCGATGCATTCCGTGCAGGTATGGGTGCAGAATCCATTAAGGAGTTGTTAGAGGCTATTGACTTAGAGGCTGAGTCCGAAGAGTTAAAGAAGGGCTTAAAGGAGTCCACCGGCCAGAAGCGTGCCCGTATTATTAAGAGATTAGAAGTTGTGGAAGCATTCCGTGAATCCGGTAACCGTCCTGAATGGATGATTCTGGATGTTATCCCGGTAATTCCTCCGGATCTTCGTCCAATGGTTCAGTTAGACGGTGGCCGTTTTGCTACTTCTGATATGAACGACTTATACAGAAGAATCATCAACCGTAACAATCGTTTAAAGAGATTGTTAGAGCTTGGTGCTCCGGACATCATTGTCCGCAACGAAAAGAGAATGCTGCAGGAAGCTGTTGACGCCCTGGTTGATAACGGACGCCGCGGCCGTGCAGTTACAGGTCCTGGTAACAGAGCATTAAAGTCCCTTTCCGATATGTTAAAGGGTAAGCAGGGTCGTTTCCGTCAGAACTTACTTGGTAAGCGTGTTGACTACTCCGGCCGTTCCGTTATCGTAGTAGGTCCTGAACTCAAGATTTACCAGTGTGGTCTTCCAAAGGAAATGGCAATCGAATTATTCAAACCTTTCGTAATGAAGGAGCTGGTTGCTAAGGGAACCGCACATAACATTAAATCCGCAAAGAAGATGGTAGAAAGCCTTAAGCCAGAAGTTTGGGATGTACTGGAAGAAGTTATCCGTGAGCATCCGGTTATGTTAAACCGTGCTCCTACACTCCACAGACTGGGTATCCAGGCATTCGAGCCAATCTTAGTAGAAGGTAAGGCTATCAAGCTTCATCCACTGGTATGTACAGCGTTCAACGCCGACTTCGACGGTGACCAGATGGCGGTACATTTACCACTGTCTGTAGAAGCTCAGGCTGAGTGCCGTTTCCTTCTCCTTTCTCCAAACAACCTGTTAAAGCCATCCGACGGTGGTCCGGTAGCGGTTCCATCCCAGGATATGGTTCTTGGTATTTACTACCTCACACAGGACAGACCTGGTGACAAGGGCGAAGGTAAGATTTTCAAGAGTGTAAACGAAGCACTTCTTGCTTATGAAAACGGTGCAATTTCCCTTCATGCAAAGATTAAGGTGCGTAAGACCGTTACCGCTCCTGACGGAGAAGTTGTTAGCGGTATTATCGAAACAACCCTTGGCCGTTGCATCTTCAACGAAATTATTCCTCAGGACCTTGGTTTTGTAAAGAGAGAAACTAATGCAGACCTTCTGATTCCTGAAGTTGATTTCTTAGTTGGTAAGAAGCAGTTAAAGAAGATTCTTGAGAAGTGTATCAATACCCACGGTGCAACCAAGACTGCCGAAACTCTTGACGCAGTTAAGGCAATGGGTTACAAGTACTCCACAAGAGCTGCTATGACCGTTTCCATTTCCGATATGACAGTTCCTCCTCAGAAGAAGGAAATTTTAGCAGAGGCTGAAAAGACTGTTGAAAGAATTTCCAGAAACCACAAGCGTGGTCTTACAACCGAGGAAGAAAGATATAAGGCAGTTATCGACACCTGGAGACAGGCCGATGACGAAATCACAAAGGCTCTGTTAAACGGCCTTGATAAGTACAACAATATCTACATGATGGCGGACTCCGGTGCCCGTGGTTCCAACCAGCAGATTAAGCAGCTGGCAGGTATGCGTGGTCTCATGGCGGATACATCCGGTAAGGCGATTGAACTCCCTATCAAGTCCAACTTCCGTGAAGGTCTTGACGTACTGGAATACTTCATTTCCGCGCACGGTGCCCGTAAGGGTCTCTCCGATACCGCGTTACGTACAGCCGACTCCGGTTACTTAACCCGTCGTCTGGTTGACGTTTCCCAGGAACTTATCGTTCACGATGTGGATTGTAAGAAGCCGGATGGCGAAATCCCTGGTATGTGGATTAAGGCATTCACCGACGGTAAGGAAGTAGTAGAAAGCTTAGAAGAAAGAATCACAGGAAGATTCTCCTGCGAAACTATTTATGACGATAACGGTGAAATGATCGTTAAGGCTAACCATATGATTACACCAAAGCGTGCAGCAAGAATTGTTGCAACAAAGGCAATCCAGGAAGCTGGTGTGAATGCAAAGGTTAAGATCCGTACAGCTCTTACCTGCCGTTCCCACGTTGGTATCTGTGCTAAGTGTTACGGTGCAAACATGGCAACCGGCGAAGCAGTTCAGGTTGGTGAAGCAGTTGGTATCATCGCGGCTCAGTCTATCGGTGAACCTGGTACACAGCTTACCATGAGAACCTTCCATACCGGTGGTGTAGCGGGTGACGATATTACACAGGGTCTTCCTCGAGTTGAAGAATTATTCGAGGCAAGAAAGCCAAAGGGTCTTGCAATTATTGCAGAATTCGGCGGTAAGGTTTCCATTAAGGAAACAAAGAAGAAGCGTGAAGTTGTTATCACCAATGAAGAAACCGGTGACACAAAGAATTACCTCATCCCTTACGGTTCCAGAATTAAGGTTCAGGAGGGTCAGGTTCTTGGTGCCGGCGACGAGCTTACCGAAGGTAGCGTAAATCCACACGACATCTTAAAGATTAAGGGTGTCCGTGCCGTTCAGGACTACATGCTCCAGGAAGTACAGCGCGTATACCGCTTACAGGGTGTAGAAATCAACGACAAGCACGTAGAAGTAATTGTTCGTCAGATGTTAAAGAAGGTTCGTATCGAAGAAAACGGCGATACCGAATTCTTACCTGGCGTAATGGTAGATATCCTCGACTACGAAGATACAAACGAAAAGATGATTGCAGAGGGCAAGGAACCGGCTGTGGGCAAGCAGGTAATGCTTGGTATTACCAAGGCATCTCTCGCAACCAACTCCTTCTTATCCGCAGCTTCCTTCCAGGAAACCACAAAGGTTCTTACCGAAGCAGCGATTCGCGGTAAAGATGATCCATTGTTCGGCTTGAAAGAAAACGTTATCATTGGTAAGTTAATTCCTGC
>JAZNXI010000028.1:0-61096 GCA_045593825.1 Lachnospiraceae bacterium | reverse complement strand
GTGGACTGCTCCGAGAAAATGGAAGGAGTTGGCTTAATAGCGGTGCGGAAGACAATATCGCTGCCGTCACTCATGCCACCGAGGATTCCGCCGGCATGATTGGTTGCTTTGCGGATTTCGCCGTTTACGGGCACAAAGGCGTCGTTATTTTCAGAACCTTTACTTTCGGCTACGGCAAAGCCTGCTCCTATCTCAAATCCTTTGACTGCACCGATGGAGAGCATAGCTTTGGCAAGGGAGGCATCCAGTTTATCAAATACCGGTTCGCCGATGCCGGTTGGCATGCCGGAAACTACACATTCGATGATGCCGCCCCTGGAGTCTTTGTTTTCCATGGAAGCAGCCAGAGCGTCTTCTGCTAAAAGAGAGGCATCTGCATCCGGCATGTACAGTGGACTGGCCAGTTTGTCTGCCCGGAGCTTTTCTAGGCTTTCTTTGGAAATTCTGTCGAAGAGAACGGTTTCGGTTTCTCTGTTGTCCTCACTTAAATTGGAGATATAGTCGTTTTTCTGGCAGGAGATGGTGCCGATGGATTTGGTATAGGCACATATTTCGATACCAAGGGTTTTTAAAAATTCGATGGCGATGGCGCCTGCAGCTACGCGCCCCAGGGTTTCCCTGCCGGAGGAACGTCCGCCGCCCCGGTAGTCGCGGAAACCGAATTTTTCATCAAAGGTAAAGTCGGCATGTCCCGGACGATAGTAGGAAGCGATTTCCGAATAGTCGGCAGAACGCTGGGTCTCGTTTTCTGCTAAAAGCATGATAGGTGTTCCGGTGGTCTTTCCTTCGAATACGCCGGAAAGAATACGGATTTTATCCAGCTCCTTTCGTGGAGTGGAGTATTTTGTCTGTCCCGGTTTACGAAGATTCAGGTAGGACTGAATCATTTCCTCATTTACGGAAAGGCCTGCCGGACAACCTTCCAGAATAGCGCCAAGGCCTGTACCGTGGGACTCACCGAAGGTAGTTACTTTTAATATTGTTCCAAAGGATGAACCTGCCATGTGATTTTACCTCTTTAACGTAATAATGTATTAAGCTTAGTATAATCTTTCTTGGTTCATAATGCAAGAGAAATCAAATAAATTTAAAAAGGTCAACTCAAAAAGGCATCACAGATGTGATGCCTTGATGTTCTACTGCAAAAAACGGCAGACCGGTTGTTAAAAATTAGCAGCAGGTATTGCAAGGATTGCATGTGTTGCAGCCACAGCCATTGTTACCGGTTGTTACATAGCCGCTGTTATTGTTGTTACCGCAGCCGCAGAACAGGAGTAAAAGGATAATCCAGAGACAGCCACAGTCATTGCCGTTATTGTTGAAGAAACCGCCATTGCAGCCACAACCGCAACCATCGTTATTATTGTTGCCGCAGAAGAGTAAAAGAAGAATAATGATCCAGCAGCTGTTGCCGCCACAGTTAGAAAAGCATCCCATTTGAAGGACCTCCAAAATGTTTTACAATCCTATACTATGTGGCACTGGTTGTCTTTGTTACCTCTTTACATTAATATTTTTTCAATAGCCAAATCTTTTTGTTTTGTTAAATCCACAAAAAGGTTTCCGATTTGTACCAGCGGACGGGATAAATCGGTTTTATTTATCATTAAAATGACACCGGTGCGTCCGTCGGTAAGCAATACTTCGTGTTGTACGTAATTTAATGACACATGTTCTATAAACGTGGAAAGGAATTTGTAGTCGTATTTTTTATAGTCAGTTTCCTGAAGCTGTTTCATGGCTTCAAAAGGAATCATGCCGGGATGGCCTTCTTCTTCGGTGATGAGGGTAACATAGCTGTCAGCAATAGCAAGAACCCTTGTTATCTGATTAATATTAAAAAAGGAAACGCCTAAAGGAAATCCGCTTTGGTCGAAACGTTCGTGGTGTGTCAGTACTGCCTGCTTAATACGATGGTCGATGGACTTGTTCTGTAAAAGCTTATAGGCAAGTGTCGGGTGCTGCTCGTGGTAGGTTTTATTCATACCATCGTGCAGGGTAAAAGGAGTGGAATCAGATTCCGGATACTGCATATGTCCCATATCATGAAGCAGTCCTGCCAGGGAAACCAGTTCGATTTCTTCGTTTTCAAGGCCAACCCAGCGTGCCAACAGCTGTGCGTACAGCGACACATTAATGGAATGGGCGTAGAGGGTATCGGAGTCCTTTTGCATGTGATGCAGGATATCGAAGACGCTGAGTTCTTCGTCTGCTTTATCAATAACAGACTGCAATAGTCCGAGCAATGCAGGAATATCTACATCTTTATCTTTTTGTACAATATCTTTTAAGTTTTGAGCCAGAGTGTCTTCCGCAACCTTATATATCATGGTTGCTTCTTGCAATTTTTTTTCTTTAATACGTCGTTTTTGGGAAGAAAAATCAGTAACAGGTGCAGGTTCGGAGGCATATTCAATAACTACCTCTTCGATAAAATGCCTGGTAAGCATTTCAAAAACTTCGTTGGTGACAGTGGTTTCTGCCGGAACAAGGATGACGCCTGCCCTGTTATATACGTCTGCTTTGATTACCATTCCTTTTTTTAAATGGTGGGTCTTCATTCGGATGAGTGCCATAGTACTTTTTTCCTATCTGTGTGTATTGTGAACATTATACGATATTATTTCGAAAAATGGAAGTACTAAATGTTGTACGATGCAGAAAATTTATATGCAAGGTTAGCAATATATTGATAATCGCCGATAAATCAGATATACTGAAGAAGTATTGTTTGATAGGGGGATGTTACTATGCCAAAGAAATTATTAAATACTTTAAAATACGGAAACGGAAAAACAAAGAGGAAATTGTATTTGATGTTTGGCATTCTGGCAGCGGGTGTGATTCTGGCGGTAATGTCATTCGTTCTTGGAAGCATAGCGATTGGATTTACCGCTTTTATAATTATATTCATTGATGGGTTAATTTTATTCAATTCATCTTTTGAGGAAAAAACAGTGTCTGTGCAAAAGAATTCTCAAGAAAAAACACCAAAGAAAAAGAAGAAAAAGGATAAACAGAAAGCAGAAGACGGAGAAAATCCGGGTGCATTGGAGTGGATGCCTTCAGAGAAGAAAGAAAAGGAAGAGGAGGAAGAGGAGGAAGAGGAGGAACGGCCTGTTGAAAAATATGATGAAAAAGCAATCAAGAAACTGTTTGTGGCATATAAAGTAAAGAAGCATCATGTTCCTGTACTGGTGGATTTATGCTCGGCAGAAAAAATAGTACAAAGACCGGCCTATATGTGGAACGATGCCACGTATCTTTATTTCCTTGTTTTGGACGAGGAGCCGAAACTGTTGAAAAACAGGCTTTCAGAATCGGCTGCCATCCACATCCGCCGCGGAATGACAGCCAGACCTATGGAAGAATATCCGGAGTTAAATGATAAATCGGTAATCAGCATGATTTTTGGGGGACTTTTACCAAAGTATTATACAGTGGAAAGCAGTCCATACCGCACAGAACATCGGAAAAACATGTACTCTGCAGCACCGGGTATCTGGTGTTCCTCCGGTTCGGTAAAGAACCTTTTAAAGATTTTACCTGCAAAGTTTGTGCTGGATGACGGCAGAACCGACGGAGAAAGTATTTATTATCAGGAAATATATATTGCCCGTGTTATGTTTTATGATGGCATCTATTCTGCACAGGAATACAAAGAACGTGTTTTGGAGGTTCTTGGCGAATTAATCAGGGCAGAAATTGCCGAAAGTGTGGTATTGGAATACTTAAATTCCATGATGCAAAAAGGGCTGATTCCGCGGGAATATGCGGAGTATGTAATTACGAAAAGAAAGACCAGATAAAAGTTTAGAAAAAACATGAAAAATTGTGAACTTTACAGTTGACAATACGAGTATAATTGTATACAATTATGCAAAAGTGAAAAAATATAAGGGAGAGTACATAATTATGCAGAATCGTAAAGTACATATTAATCCACAAAACAATCTGCTGTTTTTGGATGAAAAGATTTATCCGTTAGTAGATGTAAAAGAACCAAATGTGTTCCGTAACCTGTTCCCGTATGATGAAATTCCAAAGATTGCATTTAACGACAGAATTGTTCCTCACAATTTTCCGGAGGATATCTTTATTACAGATACTACCTTCCGTGACGGTCAGCAGTCCAGAGCGCCATACACACCGGAGCAGATTGTAACCATTTATGATTACCTGCATAAACTGGGCGGTCCAAACGGTATTATCCGCCAGAGTGAATTTTTTGTTTACAGCAAGAAAGACAGAGATGCGTTATATAAGTGTATGGAACGCGGCTATAAATTCCCGGAATGCAGCACCTGGATCCGTGCCAGCAAGAAGGACTTTGAACTGGTAAAGTCCATTGGTATCCGTGAAACCGGTATTTTGGTAAGCTGTTCCGACTATCACATTTTCTATAAGATGAAAATGACCCGTGCCCAGGCGATGGAGCACTACTTAAATATCGTAAGAGAGTGTCTGGAAACCGGTATTGCACCAAGATGTCACTTGGAGGATATTACCCGTTCCGATATTCACGGTTTTGTTATTCCGTTCTGTTTTGAACTGATGAAATTAGGTATGGAATACAACATTCCGGTTAGAATCCGTGCCTGTGATACCATGGGCTACGGCGTAAACTTCCCGGGTGCCGTAATTCCACGTTCCGTACAGGGTATTATCTATGCACTGAATGTACATGCAGGTGTTCCGTCCGAACTGTTAGAGTGGCACGGTCACAACGACTTCTACAAGGCGGTTACCAACTCCACCACGGCATGGCTCTACGGTGCCGGCGGTGTTAACTGTTCCCTGTTTGGTATCGGTGAACGTACCGGTAACACACCGCTTGAAGCTATGGTATTTGAATACGCCCAGTTAAAGGGTACATTAGACGGCATGGATACTACTGTAATTACCGAACTGGTAGAGTACTACAGAAAAGAAATCGGCTATAAGCTTCCATCCAGAACACCGTTCTGTGGTGCAAACTTTAACGTAACCAGAGCTGGTATCCACGCAGACGGTCTTCTGAAAAATGAAGAAATTTATAACATTTTCGATACAGAGAAGTTCTTAAACCGTCCGGTTTTAGTGGCAGTTTCCAATACCTCCGGTTTAGCAGGTATCGCTCACTGGATGAACACCGTATTCAAATTAAAGGGAGACGATGCACTGGATAAGAACAATCCTTTGGTTGTTGAATTAAAGGAATGGGTAGATGAGCAGTATGACGGCGGTCGTATCACCGTTATTACCGACAAGGAGCTTTCTGAGCAGATTCAGCTGCGCCAGGGTAAGCACGGCATCAATCTGCCACCGATCATCGACTAAAGAATAGTAAGGAATATTTACATATAAAAATCATTTTGGAGGATAAAACAATGGATTACGCAGCACAGATTGCAGAGGCAAAAGAGAAATTTGGAAAGCTTTTAGAAGAGCAGTTAAAGAGAGTAGAGGATATGAAGGCGCAGGGCGATTTCTTAGATTATGCAGCCCTTCCTACCATTAAGATTGGTGTGTGCGGTGGTGACGGTATCGGTCCTGCCATTACAGCACAGGCGCAGAGAATTTTAGAGTACTTACTGGCAGACGAAGTTAAGTCCGGCAAGGTAGAGTTCAAGGTAATTGATGGTCTTACCATCGAAAGAAGAGTGGAAGAAAACGCAGCAATTCCTGCCGATGTTTTAGAAGAGTTAAAGGAATGCCACGTTATCTTAAAGGGACCTACAACCACTCCTAGAAAGGGTGACCCATGGCCAAACGTAGAAAGTGCCAACGTTGCTATGAGAAAGGCTCTTGACCTGTTTGCAAATGTTCGTCCGGTACGTATTCCGGAGCAGGGCATCGACTGGACCTTCTACCGTGAAAACACCGAAGGTGCTTACGCAGTAGGAAGCAAGGGTGTACATGTAACAGAAGACCTTGGCGTAGACTTCACCGTAGTTACCAGCCAGGGCTGTGAAAGAATTATCCGTGCCGCATTTGAATATGCAAAGGCTAACAAGAAGACAAGAGTAACTGCAGTTACCAAGGCTAATATCATCAAGACTACCGATGGTAAGTTCCTGGATACCTTCCGTGAAATCGCTAAGGAATATCCGGATATTACTGCAGATGACTGGTACATCGATATTATGACTGCAAAGCTTATCGATGAAAAGAGACGTCGTGATTTCCAGGTTATGGTGCTTCCAAACCTGTATGGCGACATCATTACTGATGAAGCAGCAGAGTTCCAGGGCGGTGTAGGTACTGCCGGCAGTGCAAATATCGGTAAGAGATATGCTATGTTCGAAGCAATCCACGGTTCCGCACCTCGTATGGTAACCGAAGGAAGAGATAAGTATGCTGACCCATGCAGCGTTATTCGTGCGGCAGCAATGCTTCTTGGCCATATCGGCTACAACGACAAGGCTGATAAGCTTTACAAGGCTCTTGATATTTGTACCGTAACCGAGAAGAAGTATGTGATTACCGGCCGTGATACCGGCGTTACCGGTGCACAGTTCGCTGATTACATCATGGAGACTATTGCTAATCTGTAAGATAAAATGATTATATCTTAGAAAAGGAAAGGTATAAAATAATGGAAGAGGGTAAGGACAGAAGTGCTGTCCAAAAGGAAGTAACCGACCAATATTCTCTTCGCGGAAGAGTATTTCACCGGATTAGAGAGGACATATTGTCCGGAAAATACAGTGAAAATGAAGAATTAAAGGAAGCAACTATCGGGGCAGAGTACGGCGTCAGCCGTACTCCGGTCCGGGAAGCACTACGTCAGCTGGAACTGGAAGGTCTGGTTAAAATTGTTCCGAACAAGGGTGCTTATGTTACCGGAATTTCTGCAAAGGATACCAGGGATATTTATGTGATTCGTTCTTATTTGGAGGGTTTGGCAGCCAGATGGGCATGTGAACATATTTCAGAGACCGAAATTGACAATCTCGAAGAAATCGTGTATCTTTCCGGCTTCCATGCACAGAAAAAGCATTATGAACAGTTGGTGGAATTGGATAATAAGTTTCATGAGAGTATCTACCGGGCATCCGGAAGTAAGATATTGGAACATGAGTTGACTACCTTTCACCAGTATTTGGAGCGTATTCGTAAGGAATCCTTAAAGAAGGAGGAACGCGCCCTGCAGTCCAATGAGGAGCATTTGGCTATTTTGGAGGCCATTCGTCGCAGAGACGGTGACCTGGCAGAAAAATTAGCCCATGAGCATATTATTCATACCATTGAAAATATGAATAAGGAGGGTCTGTAACGGTGAAAAAAACAGGTAAATTTTTAGGCTGTTTCCTGCCGATTATTGCTGCGTTATTATGCCAGGTATCGGTTTCTTTTTTCTTTTCCTTTGGCTATGGGGCCTATATGGCTGTGAAAATGGCTGCGCTTGGTATCACGGATGCGGCAGAGCAGGAAGCATATCTCATGGAAAATATGTACAGTGCAGATACGCTTATGGTAATTACTGCTGTTGCAACCGCCGGTACGTTACTTATCGGTGCCCTTTGGTACCGTGAGCATAAGCCGGCTGCCGACTGGAAGCTGAAAGAAGTGTTAAACGGCAAGCTGCTTGCGGCTATGGCATGTCTCGGTTTGTCCCTGCAGTTTTTGATTTCCATGTGTTTAAATGCGGTATATCCGATTCTGCCGCAGAATTTAACTGACCAGTACAGCGAATTGATGGAATCCCTGCTTGGGGGAAATGTCTGGTTAAGCCTGTTTGTTACCGTGATTTTGGCACCGCTGGCGGAGGAATTGTTATTCCGTGGCGTTACCCTGAAAAAAGCGCAGAAAATCATGCCGTTCATGGCGGCCAATATACTTCAGGCTGTATTGTTCGGTATTTACCACATGAACCTGATTCAGGGTGTGTATGCCTTTGTTCTTGGCTTGATTTTAGGTTTTACGGCAGAGTATTTCCATTCTGTCTGGGCATCGATTTTACTCCATGCTTTTGTAAACGGCTCGGCGGAGGTGTTATCTTATTTGCCGGCGGCACTTACAGAAACCTGGATTGGCGTTGGATGCGTGGCTTTGGTGGGCGTAGTATTGCTCTTTGTGGCGGCCAAACTGTATCCGGGAGCAAAAAAAGAACCGGTTCCTGCTGTGGAACAGGTAGATTATGCAGAAAATGAAATGTTTAGGGAAAATTCATTTGACGAATAAGCATTGAAATTTTATAATAGTAAAAAAAGAAGAGGCAGATGGAACAATCTGCCTTTTTCATTCCGAAAAAGAAAAAAGACTGGAGGATTGGGTTATGATTGAGATTTTCAAAACTATTGATGGAAACCTGGAACAAATTGAAACCGTAGAAAAAGATTGCTGGATTTCCATGACGAACCCCACTCCTTCGGAAGTTCATCAGATTGCCAGTATGTGCAGTGTGGAAGAAGATGTACTGAAGGCAGCACTGGATGCGGAAGAACGTGCCCGTATCGAAATAGAAGATGACTATACCCTGATGATTGTAGATATTCCGTCTATTGAAAAAGAAGAGGTAGAAAAGCAGGAGAAAGACAGATTCATTACTATGCCGCTGGCAATTGTGCATTTGGATGATTATATTATTACGGTTTGTCTGGTAGACACTCCGGTGCTGGCCCAGCTTCGTACCGGTCGTGTTAAGGGTTTTTCCACCCACAAAAAGACCAGGTTTATTTTGCAGATTTTTTACCGGGTTGCTACTCTGTTTTTACAGGCGCTGCGTTCCATTAACCGTCAGAGTGAAACCATTGAAGAACGGATGCGTGTATCTGCAAAGAATAAGGATTTGTTTGAACTTTTGGAACTCCAAAAGAGTTTGGTATACTTTACCACCTCTCTGCGGGCCAATGAAGGTATTTTCGAGAAAATGATGAAAACGGAAAAGGTAAAGCGTTATCCGGATGATGAAGACTTATTGGAAGACGTTATTATCGAGAATAAACAGGCGATGGAGATGGCCAATATTTATAACGGCATTTTAGGCAGCATGGTGGATACCTTTGCTTCGGTTATCAGTAACAATCTGAATATTTATATGAAATTTTTGGCAACCGTTACCATTGTAATGTCAATTCCGACCATGATTGCCAGCTTTTACGGTATGAATGTGCCACTGCCGGGACACGATAATCCATATGGGTTTTATATTGTGCTTGGGTTTGCATTATTATTTGCCGGCATTGTGGCTCTTATTTTTCACAAGAAGGACGTATTCTAGTAGTTTGTTAGACAGAAAGGCAGAAATAGTAGTTTTATGGGAAAGTTTTTAATGAGAATGGAACAAAAATACGGAAGATATGCACTTAATAATTTGCCATTGTATCTGGTGGTATGTACCGGTATCGGTTATTTCCTGCAGATGATAATGCCGGGGGTAGTTGAGTATCTGTATTTAAATCCGTATCTGGTACTGAAGGGACAGGTCTGGAGACTATTTACCTGGGTTCTGATGCCTGAAGCAGGTTTGGGCAGCGGAGTTTCCGGCATGCTGATGATGTTTCTTGTATTATATTGCTATTATATTCTCGGATGTAACCTGCAGTATGTTATGGGCAAGTTCCGTTACAATTTATATATCTTTTCCGGCTTGCTTTTTACGGTAATCGGAAGTTTTGTATTGTATGCAGTGGCTAATGTGCAGTTTGCAGAGCTGATAGACCAGATAGGTGCAGATGGGGCAAGACAGGTATTCACCATATACGGCACTGCAACCATAGGAGGGGAAACCATGCTTCTTCCAACCTATTGGTTCCGTTCTATCAGCACCGACCAGTTAAAGATGTCCATGCTGTTAGCTTTTGCGGCATGTTGTCCGGAGGCAGTATTCCGAATTTCCTTCTTAATTCCGATTAAGGCAAAATGGCTGGGAATTTTCTACGGATTTTTAATGGTATACAGCTTCCTTATGGGAAACATTTCCTCCCGAATTATCCTGGTGGCGTCCCTGCTTAATTTCCTGGTATTTTTCTTTGCAACCAGGGACTATAGGAGAATCTCTCCAAAGGAACAAAAACGTAAAATGGAGTACCGCCAGAAGGTGTATCAGGCACAGCGGGCAGGAAATACATCCACCTATCAGGGAAGAACAGTGATTACCAGACATAAATGTTCCATTTGCGGTAAAACAGAATTGGATGATGAAAATTTAGAATTCCGTTATTGCTCCAAGTGTGAGGGTAATTTTGAGTATTGTTCCGACCACTTATATACCCATGAACATGTAAAGCGTATTGTGCCGGGAGCAAATATAACACCGGAGGAGTAAATGCATGAGAACTGTCCGGTTATTGCTGCGTGCAGAAGCGGCAAGATGGAAAAACAGGCGTAATATCGGATTTTTAGTAGTGCTTATTATTTTTATGATAGGCACTATTTCCTATGGTAAGGAACAGGTAAAAGCGGAGCCGGAAACCGGAAAAATTGTTCTCGGTGTGGCAAAGGAAGATTCCTCCGCCTATGCGGATTTACTCATGGATTATTTCAATGAAAATGAGGACTTTTTGCAATATGTGGAGTTGATAGAAGACAGTAGGGAAGCTCTTCGGGAGCAAATGGAAGAGAACCGTTTGGATGCGTATTTGATTATTCCCGAAAACTTTGCCCAGAGCATGTTAGATATGGAAAATCTGCCGATACACGCAGCGGTTTCTATGAAAAATCCAACCAAAGCCCTGGTAATGCGTCATGTGATGGAAGCCTATGAAACTTATATCGAGGCGGTGGAGGTCAATTGTACCGCATTATACCGCCGCATGAGAGAAGAAGGATTTTCTGCAGGGGAGCGGGATGCTGCCAATGTGGAGATTTCTATGGATTTGATTTTTACAGCCCTTGGCAAGGATGATTTTTTCAGAAAGCAGATAGTGGAACGTCAGGAAACAGAGGAAGTACAATCCCTTTCCCTGGTAAAGCATTACCGGTACACGGGAATATATTTTGCCATATTGTTTTTATTTCTTCCGGCGGGGCTTCGTATTATTACATTAAGAAAATGCGGCATGATGACAAGACTTAAGGCAGTAAATATGCCAATGCCGGGAGTACTTGCCGCAGTGGGGCTTCCTTATTTGGCGGTTTCTGCAGCAGGGCTTGTGGTGGCTTGCCGGATGGTGTCGGATTTGGCGGTGCTTCCAAAGGCAATGCTTTTGCTGCTTCCGTGGCTGGTGGTGTTTTTACTGTTGGGACTTTGCAGTAAAAACAGCGAGCAGTATCTGTTTATATGCAGCATGATATTTATATGCCTGGCGGTATTTGGCGGAAGCCTGATTCCGGAAGCCTATTTGCCGGACAGCTTTCAGGAGATTGCCGGATGGATGCCAAACCGCAATTTTACCTTCGTGTTGGGAGGTGTGCAGCCATGATGCGTTGGATTGAAGAAGCCATGCTTTCCATGGTATATAGTTTGAAACTGCTGCTTGCGGGAAAACGGACCGTTTTTTTGTTGGTATCCGGACTTGTGATATTGGTTTCCATGCTGATGAGTATGGAGGAAGTAAAGGAAGAAAAGAGCAAAATTCCGGTAGGCATTGCAGACCAGAGCAATACAGAACTCTCTGCCATGGTAATTGAAGCAATGCAGCAGAAAGATTTGTATGATATTGTCCTTGGCAGGGAAGATGAGCTGGTGGAATGTTTAAAGCGTGGTGAGGTTTCTGCGGTATGTGTGTTTAAACGGAGCTTTGCAGATAATCTTTTAAAGGGAAAAACAAAAAATCTGGTCACCATGTATGAAACAACGGACAGCAGTGCACTGCTTTTGGGAGATGTACTTGCCGGTACCATGATGCAGGAAATCTGCACGGCAAAGGGCTATCAGACGCTGTTGAAGTATCAAAAAAGAGCAGGAATGGAAGAAACGCTTTCTTTAGAAGAATACAGGGAGTATGTGGAAAATGTTCTGGCAGAGGGAGGTACAGAGTTTTCCTTTGAAGTAACCTACATCAACCGGAATAATGAGGAAGCAAAGAAACCGTCCCAGTCGGTGTTATATCAGCAGGCAATTTATGCGGTGTTTGCATTGATGCTTGGTTTTCTTTCCGTTTATGCGGTGCTTCCGTTCTGGCAAATGAAACACGGACGTCTGGCAGACCGGATGGGAACCCTGCCGGTGCATGGAAGTGCCGTGTATGCCGGTAGTGCCATGGCAGGACTTTTGATTCCTCTTATTTTTGGAATTTTGTTCCTGATATGTCTGTTTTGGAAGAACCGGATGGAATTTTCCGAAATTCTTTCATTACTTGTTTGCACTATGGTGTATATTTGTGTTATAGTATGTATGATGCTCTTTACAGCATACATAATTAAGAATCATACGGTATACCAAATGGGAATGCTGGCAATGATTTTAGTATTCGGGGTTTTTGGATTTATCAGCGTGGTGGACGGTCTGCTTGTGCCGGAAGGAACGGCAGTCTGGGTGCCAAATGGTTGGTATGTCCGTAAAATGACAGAACTTTACCACTAAATGGGGAGGATTACAATGGATAAAACAACACGACAGCTGGCAGGAGATATTAAGGCGGGTAGAAACTTAGAGCAGACATTGCCGGAGTTAATGAATCGCATGGCATCTGCCTATGGAATGCTGTCTTATTATAACATGAACATGGAGCTTTCCGTGCTTCTGGAGGCAAAGGAAGAGGGGCTGATTAAACCGGGACGTACGGTAAAGGAGCTGGAGGAAAAGCTTTACGATATTATAAGAAGAACCCTTTTGGCTGCTTTTGCACCGGAAGTGTTTGATGAAGCCATCAAAGAATTGGCGGAACTCCGTGAAAGAATTATTACTAAAATGGACATTTTAACGGCGTATACCGATTTGTTTATTTTATATGAGTATGTAATAAACCGTCTGGAAGCTGTTTTTGAAGAAACAGAGGAACCGGCGGCGATGGATAATGATGCGGTGGCGAAGGAAATTCTGCAGTGGATTTTCTCGGAAGAGGAGCCGGCGCTTATTAATGAACATATTAAAGAAATGGTATCCTGTCTTCCGGTGCGTATGACTAAGGGTAAGTTTTTAGAGCTTGTGGAAAATGCATTTTCTATTTATAAGGAATCCGACCCTAAAAGTGTGGAAATGTTTGACTATATGCTCCGCAGTGCCTCCGGCCTGTACACACCAAAGGGTATGGCAAAGAGCTATTCCAAGCTGGATAAGGTAAAGAAGCTGTTTGAATGCAAGTCCTTCGCAGAACTTACCAAAGAAGATTATGAGGAACGCAAAGCAGCACTTGCAGAGGGCACTGAGTATATCCGCAATGCTACCGAGTGTTTAAGTGATATCCAGGCAGTGGTCAATGCCCTGATGACAGTGTTGCTTACCAAGCAGTATTTTACCTTGACTGCAGAACGGGCAAGTGCCCGCCCGCAATCCATGACACAACAGCTTCTGTCTGAAACTACGGTAGAAACAGAAAGCTTATTTGCCGGTGTAGAAACAGAAATGGAGGTAATATCCGAAGAAATTATGGGTCTGGAAGCTTCCCTGTTGTATGTTAATGAAAATCTGGAAAAGCAGGTAAACGAGCTGATGCTTTCCGTAGTATATCAGCGTTTACTAACCGTACAACGCCTTAATTCCAGCAGTGCTTATGCATCTCTTACAGAAGAACAGGCAGTAGAAGAAGAGGGCTACTTACAGAAGGTAAAGGATGCCTTCCTGATTGATATTAAAGAGGCATTGGAGAACGGTTCCAGAGTAAGAAACCGCGCAGTTATGGCGGCAGTGCTCCGGGAACTTCCTGTGTTCTTTAACAACCATACGGAAGTAATGAATTATGTGAGAAATGCCCTGGATGGCTGCAGGGATGAAAAAGAAAAGAAAATCAGTGTAGATTTACTTCGCAGCTATTATCAGGTATAACTTTACTTCCCTCGTAAAGTTTGTTATGATAGCAGTGGATAGCCGGAGGTGGCGCAGGTGATTGTTTGGTCTGAAAAATTATACATAGGCAGTCAGGCAGAAAAGACTTTTAAGAAGGTGCAGAAAAAACTGGACAACGGAAAAAAGGTTTTAGGTTTTTTTCTGGTTACCCGGCCGTCCAACAGCAGTAATTTGTTTGATATTTTACCAACAGCCGAGTTGCTTTTTCCTTATTACAAACGGCAGGAGCTTTTCGTGTATGGATTAGCCAAAGGAAAGGAAGAAGCAGAAAATCTGGTGGTTTCCATGCTGGAGGATGTTTATAGGGAAACCGACGGACTTCATTGCAAGGAGTATTTTGAAGCAGAATGATACAGATACTATTACTCATTTTAAAAATCATCGGAATTACAATTCTGGCAGTGCTGGGCCTCGTTCTCCTGGTGCTGGCACTGGTGTTGTTTGTTCCGGTGTTTTACCGGGTGAGAATAATTCATAACCCGCAGCAGACAAAGGTTACCGGCAAGGTGAGTTTTCTTTGGCCGGCAGTTACTGCGGTAGTACAATATCTAAAAAAGTTATCTTATAAGGTTAAGATTTTTGGCATACCGGTCCTGAATTCGGAAAAGCCCAAAAAGGAAAAAACGAAGAAAGAAAAGAAACAAAAAGCAAAGAAAAAGAAGAGGTCTTCCGGTCTTAAGCAGGACGCACAGGACGAGCTATTTGCCCCGCTAGAAAATCCGGGTTCTCTTCCAACGGTTGAACCGGAAGAAGTGAAACCGGTGGAAACTGTATCTGCAGAAGATAATGCAAAAGAAAAAGAAAACGACAGTGGTCAAATACCTGAAAAAGAAAGAAAACCGGGATTCTTTGCAAAAATCAAGTCTAAGATTCAAAAAACAAGGGAGACTATCAGTAAGACGGTTTCCAAAATAAAAAAACTGGTGCATCAAAAGGATGAGGCACTGCGCATTTTAGGAAAGCCGGAAACCAAACAGGCAATCAGTTTTGCCTGGGGAAAGCTAAAACGGCTGCTAAAGCATATCCTTCCAAGAAAAATAAAAGGATATGTAGCATATGGTGCCGACAATCCGGCAACTACAGGACAGGTACTGGGTATTTTGAGTGTGCTTTATGCACGAACGGGACAAGTTTTGGAAATCCGGCCGAATTTTGTGGAAAAGCAGTTGGAATGTGATGTGCTCATCAAGGGCAGAATCCAATTGTTTACACTGGTATTGATTGCCGTTAAGGTGGTCCTGAATAAGGAACTTAGGCAGGTTATTAAGGATGTTAAAGGAATAAAAGATATAGAATAAATCATTTTGGAGGTTGTTAATATGGCAGATAACAGATTTGACAGTACAGTAGAAGCTTTATTTAAGGGCATGGACGGTTTTTTGTCTACAAAGACGGTAGTCGGTGACGCAGTACGTTTTGAGGACGGTACAATTATTCTTCCTTTGGTGGATGTGTCCTTTGGTGTCGGCGCCGGTGCCTGGGCAAAGCAGGCAGGTGATATGAGTACCGGCGGCGGTCTTGGCGGAAAGATCACTCCTAGCTCTGTAGTAGTATTAAAGGACGGTCACGCAAAGCTTGTTAATGTGAAGAATCAGGATACCGTAACCAAGGTGCTTGACATGGTTCCTGACCTGATTGACTCCTTCAAAAAGGATAAAACCGAGAAAAAAGATATGCAGGAAAAGGTCGATAGCGTAGTGGCAGATTTAGAAGAATAAAAAAATATAAATTTGTGCTTGCATTCTGAAAGGTTTTCTGTTAAAATGATTTTGTTTGTGGGCCATAGCCTTAAATTATTACCTAAGGAGGTGCAATAAAATGGCTAAATGTGCAGTTTGTGATAAGGGTGCTTTATTCGGAAGAACCATCAGCATTACCAGAAGCCAGGTTTCCGGTAGAGCTAATAAGATGTGGAAGTCCAACGTTAAGTCTGTAAGAGTTAAGACTGAGGGCGGTACTAAGAAGATGTATGTATGTACATCCTGCTTAAGATCCGGTAAGGTAGAGCGTGCTTAAAGCAAAAAAATCGGGTTAAGCAATAAGCTTGATTAAAAACGGGTGTCCGGCGGTTGCCTGCCACCCTATTTTTCCTTTAACGGTTATTTACAAAAAACATTATATCCGCATACCAAAAAGAGTAGGATCATGCAGAGGGCAAGGATGCCGTGCCGGATAAAAAGCATTAAAAGCATTCCAACGGCAATCCAGAACAAAATAAAGCCAATCAGGCGTTTCATGGACTTCTCCTTGGCGGTGTGATGGTATTAATATATGTATTTTAAATAAAAAAATTTAAAGAAAAGGTTCCTTTTCGATTGAAGTTATGGTAAAATTCCTTTGTTGGAAACAATTTCTTCGGTCATTGGCGTAATCGGATCGGGAATAACAGGATTGGAGGTATTACTATGAATAGCATGGCAAGTGGTATTATGAATACAAACCTTGGAAATGTCCAAATTGATAAAGAAGTTATTGCTAAGTACGCAGGTTCTTCCGCAGTAGAGTGCTTTGGTGTTGTCGGCATGGCAACCATTAGTGTAAAAGATGGTTTTGCAAAGCTCTTAAAAAGAGAAAGCTTAACCCATGGAGTGGAAGTAACCATTACGGAAGATAATATGATAACCATCGACCTTCATATCATCGTATCCTACGGTGTCAGCATCTCTGCGGTTACCGATAATCTTATCAGCAACGTAAAGTACAAAGTGGAAGAGTTTGCAGGACTTCCGGTAGAGCGGATCAGCGTTTTTGTAGAAGGCGTCCGCGTTATAGATTAACCCGTACGGATTAGGAGGATAGTTATCGTGGCAAATATTACAGTAGATGCAAAAATGCTTTGCAAGGCTTTTTTAGCAGGTGCACAGCGTCTTGAAGCAAAAAAGGAATATATTAACGAGTTAAACGTTTTCCCGGTTCCGGACGGTGATACCGGTACCAACATGACTTTAACCATTATGTCTGCAGCAAAGGAAGTAAGCCAGATGGCAAACCCTGCCATGAAGGAGTTGGCAAAGTCCATTTCTTCCGGTTCCCTCCGTGGTGCCAGAGGTAACAGTGGCGTTATTTTGTCCCAGCTGCTCAGAGGTTTTTGCAAGGTGGTTGGGGAGCACAAAGAAATTACGGTTCCTGTAGCTACCGAGGCATTCCAGCGTGCGGTAGAAACTGCTTATAAGGCAGTTATGAAGCCAAAGGAAGGTACCATTCTTACCGTTGCAAAGGGTGGTGCAGAGCGTGCGGCCCAGCTGGTAGAAGAAACCGATGATATTTTATACTTCATGGAAGAAGTAATTAAGTATATGGACGAAGTTCTGGCATATACACCGGAATTATTACCTGTATTAAAAGAAGCAGGTGTGGTAGACTCCGGCGGTCAGGGCTTAATGGAGATTATGAAGGGTGCTTACGACGCACTTTGCGGCAAGGAAGTTAAGATTGATATTCCGGTAGCTGCTCCTGTAGTTAAAAAGCCTACCGGTGCTGCTTCTGACGATATTTCCACCGCAGATATTAAGTTTGGTTACTGTACCGAATTTATTATCATGTTAGAAAAAGAATACAACATGGATACCGAATTAGAGTTTAAGGCGTATTTAGAATCCCTTGGTGACTCCATTGTAGTAGTATCCGATGACGATATTGTAAAGGTACATGTTCATACCAACGACCCTGGTTTGGCAATCCAGAAGGCATTAACCTACGGTTCCTTAACCAGAATGAAAATCGACAACATGAGAGAGGAACATAACGAGCGTGTTATCTCCGGCGGTGAAGCAGCACAGGAAGCAGTGGAAGAAGTAGCAGAAGAAACTCCGGCAGCTGAACCGGTTAAGTCTGCGGAACCAAGAAAGGCAGAAGGTTTTGTTGCGGTTTCTATCGGTGCCGGCATGAATGAAATTTTCTTAGGACTTGGTGTAGACAGCATTATTGAAGGCGGTCAGACCATGAATCCAAGTACCGAAGATGTATTAAATGCTATTGAAGCAGTAAATGCAGATACGGTTTATGTTCTTCCAAACAACAAGAATATTATTCTTGCGGCAGAACAGGCAAAAACCTTAACTGAGGATAAAAACGTTGTTGTTATTCCGTCCAAGACAGTTCCTCAGGGTATTGCAGCGTTAATCAACTTTGCTTATGATAAGTCTCCGGAGGAGAATGCAGAGCTGATGACAACAGAAATGAAAAAGGTAAAAACCGGTCAGGTTACTTATGCGGTAAGAGATACCAGCATTGACGGTATGGAAATCAAACAGGGCAACATTATGGGTCTTGACGATTCCACCATCCGTGCCGTTGGCGATTCTATAGGAGATACTGCATATGAACTCTTGGTAAATATGATAGAGGATGATTCTGAACTGATTACCTTATATTACGGTGAAGAAACCAGTGAAGAAGAGGCTATGGCATTAGCTTCCCGCATCGAGGAAAGCTATCCGGAGGTAGAAGTAGAAGTTCATTCCGGCAACCAGCCAATCTACTATTACGTGATTTCTGTAGAATAATGATGTTTAGAAGAGTGCCGTAAAGTGATGCATGGCGTCATTTTGCGACACTCTTGTTGTCTTTGTAACGGGAAGGAGCAGCACATGCAAATCAGTGACCGTATCGATTCTGTAAAAGGAATCGGTGATAAAACAAGAGCATTGTTTGAAAAACTGAATGTGAATACGGTGGGCCAGCTTCTGACCTATTATCCGCGGGATTATGACACCTTTTCCGGTCCGGTACCCATTGCTGCTTTGCAGGAAGGCGTGGTAGGAGTTGTGGAGGCTTCCATATCCCGTATTTCAGAAACAAGGGCCGGTGGCAGAATGAATATCATATCCTGTGTGGCCACAGACCCATCCGGCAGCATTGTACTTACCTGGTTTAACCAGCCATATTTAAAAAAACAGTTAAGTATGGGATACCGCTATATTTTTCGGGGAAAAATAACCAGAAAGGGCAATCAGCTCCGCATGGAGCAGCCGAAATTCTATAAAAGAGAGGATTATGCCAGATTACAGAACGTATTGCAGCCGGTATATCCGTTGACTAAAGGACTCACCAACAACATGGTGTCTAAGTCCATGAAGCAGGCTCTAAGTGTAGCAGGAGAACTTCCGGAATATGTACCGGCGGCCATCCGCAGGGAATACGGAGTTTTAAAAAGAAAACATACGCTGGAAGAAATTCATTTTCCAAAGAGCAGGGAAACCATGCTGGAGGCCAGAAAGTCTTTGGTATTTGAGGAATTTTTCCTGTTTTCCGTTTATCTTCGGGAACTGGCAGGCAGTAAAGAAACCAAGACCAGTGAGTTTGTGTTTGAGAATGCTCCGGAGTGTGATGCACTGATAAAAAGTCTGCCTTACGAACTTACCGGTGACCAGAAAAAAGTCTGGGAAGAAATAAAGACAGACCTTGCCGGTGGTCGATTAATGGCCCGTTTAGTGCAGGGCGACGTTGGCTCCGGTAAAACCATTCTTGCTATGCTGGCATTACTTTTGACTGTAAAAAACGGTTGTCAGGGATGCCTCATGGTACCAACGGAGGTTTTGGCAAAGCAGCATTTTGATTCTGCCACAAAGCTTTTAGCGCCATTCGGCGTGCATGTCACCCTGCTGGTTGGCTCCATGACTGCCAAGGAAAAACGGGAAGCCTATGCAAAAATGCAAGCACAGGAGACAGATGTGATTATCGGTACCCATGCTCTTATTCAGGAGAAGGCAGAGTATGCAAGACTTGGCCTTGTTATTACCGATGAACAGCATCGGTTCGGCGTAAAACAGAGGGAAAAGCTGGCGGGAAAGGGTCTTGAACCACACATTCTGGTAATGAGTGCCACCCCGATTCCAAGAACCTTAGCAATGATGTTATACGGGGATATGGATATTTCCGTTATCAAGGAGCTTCCGGCGGAACGTCTTCCGATTAAGAACTGTGTAGTGGATACCGGTTACCGGGAAACTGCCTACAAATTTATGGAAAAACAGCTGGCCGAGGGGCATCAGGTGTACATTATCTGTGCTATGGTGGAAGAAAGTGAAACTTCGGATTTAGAAAACGTTACCGACTACACGGAGCAGTTAAAGGCCCGCTTTGGAGCAGGTGTGTGCGTAGAAGCCCTGCATGGAAAAATGAAAGCGGAAGAAAAGAATTCCATTATGGAACGTTTTGCTTCCGGTGAGATCCAAATACTTGTTTCTACAACTGTAGTAGAGGTAGGGGTTAATGTACAGAATGCTACGGTTATGATGATAGAAAATGCGGAGCGCTTCGGTCTTGCGCAGTTGCATCAGTTAAGAGGCCGTGTAGGCAGAGGCAGTGCCCAGTCTTACTGCATTATTATGAGTGGCCACACCGATGAGACTACCAGAACCCGCCTGGAAATTTTAAATAAATCCAATGACGGATTTTTTATCGCATCTGAGGATTTACGTCTAAGAGGTCCCGGCGATTTGTTCGGTATCCGCCAAAGCGGCGACATGACTTTTAAAATCGGTGATATTTATCAGGATGCGGACTGCTTAAAAGAAGCAAATGAAGCAGCTTGCCGGTTAAGTGCTGAGGACAGAAAGCAAATTATGACAGATTTATACCAAAATGGAGCAAATGATATCTTTCTTTTTTTGGATGCTTATAGTACTATATAAGTAGGTATGATTTTTTGAGGAGTTCAACATGACAACAGCATATTCCAATCAACAATTATATCATATGGCAGATGAAAATTACCGCACCTTAAAGTCTTTTTGTGCATTGCTCGAAACAGAAGGCTACTGGGAGCAGGCGGAAAAAGTCCTGCACATGAAATCAGAGGAAGTACTGGAATTATACGTTCAGTCCCTGCTGGTTTGTTTTGCTGTGTACTGCAAGCATATGGATAAAACAGAAAGAGACTTTATTGCATCTCTTTCCAGGAAAAACGAGTTGTCATTTACAATAGAAGAGGCAGAGCGGTTCCAGAAGAATCCTCCGATTCTCTATCAGCTGCTTTCTTTACGGGATGTGGAGCATGACTCCGGTACTGCCGGTTTATTTTTTGACGGCATTTTAAACATTATGCTGTGCCTGTCTTATCTTGACGGTAAGAGAGAAGCGGTGGCTACCAAGTATCTTGGCATTTATTTTGACCGCATCAGCATGTTTTTGGAAAATGCAAAGAATCCGTCCCAGGCAGTGGACAGTAAATATATTTTCAAAAAGCTCTGCCATGGTGTTCTTGAAAAGAGCAACGAGGAACTGATTTATGCCGCGGGAGATTTTGCCCTGTATAAAAGACGTCATCTGTTTTATAAAGACAAGCATATGGCGGCTGTACATGTGGCTCATGTGGAATCCCGGACAGATCAGGCTATGTTAACCGAAGAAGCCAAGGTGCAGGAACCGATGCTTCCGTTGGAGGAACTGTTAGAGCAGCAGGAAGACAAGCAGGAAAATGCTATTTTGGATACCATCGGTGCAGCTCATCTGGAGGAACTTCTGAATGAGTTAAACGGTCTGGTGGGGCTGAATGAGGTTAAAACAGAAATCCGGTCTTTGGTCAATTTGATTAAAGTCCGCAAAATGAGAGAAAAGTACTGTTTGCCGGAAATTGAAATGTCTTATCACATGGTATTTACGGGTAATCCGGGTACAGGAAAAACAACCTTGGCAAGACTGGTTGGTAAAATATATAAAGAGCTGGGCATTTTAAGCCACGGAGAAATGACAGAAACCGACCGTTCCGGTCTGGTGGCCGGCTATGTGGGTCAGACTGCCTTAAAAGTAAAAGAAGTTGTGGAAAAGGCTGTGGGCGGCGTGCTGTTCATTGATGAGGCATACGCTCTGGCGGGGGGCGCCGCCAACGACTTTGGCGGAGAAGCTATCGACACTCTGGTAAAGCTTATGGAAGACCACAGAGATAATTTGGTTGTAATCGTTGCGGGCTATACCGAAGAAATGAAGCGGTTTTTAAAGTCCAACACCGGTTTAGTGTCACGTTTTAACCGCTTTATCCACTTCCCGGATTATTCTACTGAAGAATTGGTGGATATTCTTACGGGAATGGCAGAAAAAGCAGGTCTTAAGTTGGAGGATGGCTTAAAAGATACTATCTTTTACTATCTGGAAAGCATGGGACAAAAAGAAAGAGAAGAATTCGGTAATGCCAGAGGTATCCGAAATTTCTTTGAAACTATGGTGGTAAATCAGGCAAACCGTCTGGTAACCATGACAAACTGCTCGGTAGAGCAGCTTACACTGATTAAGGCTGAGGATATTGCCTGGCTGGAAGAGAAAAAATAAGGACGGAGCTTAAAGATGTTAGGAGTATTGTATATCCTTTTATGTGTATTGTGCGGCGGAGCCCTGTGCGGTCTGCTGTTTAAAGATTTAGGAAAACCTGCCGGGGAGGCAGGGCTTCCGGCTTTTATGGTAAAGCTTCCTGCCTGGTATCTCATTGGTACTTTGGCGGTAACCTGGCCGGTATATTTGTTTTCTTATTTATTTCAGAAGGCAGCAAAGCCGCTCTTTTGGGGCAATTTGGTAACCTGGTTGCTTGTAATTATCTTTTTGGTGGTTGTTTTTCTGTTTGGAAGTAAAAAAGATAGCTTAAAAGAAAAATTATCAGGTGCAGGAAAGAACATCGGAAAATTCTTTTTTATGGAACCCTCTAATCAGATGCAGGCGTACGGACCGGTTCTGTTTACCTTTGCTGCAACGGCATTTACCGGATTTTTAATGTTTCTTACTTTTAAGGTAATGAATAACAGCATTTATGTGGGCTATTCCGTATTCAGCGATTTTGCTCCGCATCTGGGAATGATCCGTTCCTTCTCCGTAAGTAATAACTTCCCAACCCAGTATGCCCACTTTGCGGGAGAGGATATCCGCTATCATTTCATGTTCCAGTTTATGGTAGGCAATTTGGAATTTTTGGGAATGCGGCTGGATTTTGCATTTAATCTGCCGAGTATGTTCGGCATGATCAGTACTTATATGCTGCTGTTTGTTTTGGTGGTACGTATTACAAAGAGCAGATTGTGCGGTTATTTGACGGCGTTGTTATTTACCTTCCGCAGTTCCTTTACCGTGTTCCGCTATATGGCAGAGCAGGGCAAGGATAATGTGTGGAATGCGTTAAAAGAAAATACCGAATTCCTTGGCTATACCCAGAATGAAAACTGGGGCCTTTGGAATTTAAACGTATACTGTAACCAGCGTCATCTGGCATTTGCCCTGGCAATGATGATTCTGGCAATTCTCTTATTTTATCCTTATGTGGAAAAGATGGGCGAAAAGCTTCTGGCTGTACGGAAGGGCGAAAAACAGACCTTTGCAGACGTTGCGGAACAGTTTAAAACACTGTTCTTCACAAAAACCGCTTTTGGCGTGTCAGATGTAAAATTTGCGGTAGGCATGGGTGTTTTTCTCGGAGCTCTTGCCTTTTGGAACGGTTCCGCTCTGGTGGCAACCTTGGCAATGCTGTTCTTTATGGCGGCAGTTTCCGATTACCGCTTAGATTACCTGATTACTGCAGTGTTAGTGCTGGTGTTCTATTTCCTGCAGTCTTCCCTGTTTGTGGAAGGTTCTGTGGTTTCTCCGGCCTATTTCTTCGGTTTTCTGGCAGATAACAAAACGGTTTGGGGCGTGGTTCTTTTTATTGTAGAGCTCACCGGCATTGTTTTATTTGTTGCGGTTGCCGGTGCAACCATGGTAAAGGGAACAAAGCGGTATATGCTTTTGGTGTTCCTGGTACCGTTTGTACTTGCGTTTACCTTGGCGCTTACCGGAGATATTACCGTAAACCATAAATGGATTATGATGTCCTTAATGCTGGTTTCCTTGTATGCGGCCATTGTCCTTGCCAATTTGCTGAAATCCGGCGACTGGCTGAAGAGAGTGGTAGCAATTATCTTGTTGGTTGTGCTGACCGCCACCGGTGTATATGACTTTACCACTGTGGTAAAGAGAAATGAAAATTATCTGATTTTCTCATATGACGACCCGGTAACCAACTGGATTGCAGAGAATGCTACTTGTGAGGATGTTTTCCTTACACCGTATTATTCCCTGAATAATGTGGTAATGGGCGGCGCTATGTTATATTACGGTTGGCCGTATTATGCCTGGTCTGCAGGCTATGATACCTATTCCAGAGATACCCAGGTCAAGAAGATGTATCAGGCGTCTTCCGTGGATAAGCTGGATGCAATGATAAAAGAGAACAATATCCGCTATATTATTATAGACCATGATTGCCGTACAAGCTCAGAATATAAGGTCCGTGAAGATGTCATTGAGGCGGCCTATGAAACGGTTTTTGAGCATGATACCGGTGACTGGATGGTTCGGATTTTTGATACAACAAAAGAAAAATAAAATTTCGGAGGAGAAGAGTATGGACAAGTTATATATTGTAATTCCTGCCTACAATGAGCAGGACAACATCGAGGATGTAGTAAAGGACTGGTATCCGGTGGTGGAAAAGACCGGAGCAGATAGCCGCCTTGTTATTATTGATGACGGAAGTAAGGATTCCACTTACGAAAAAATGCAGGAGCTTGCAAAAGAACGTCCGCAGTTCACTCCACTGCATAAGGAAAACGGTGGTCATGGTGCTACCGTGCTCTACGGTTACCGCTATGCCATCGAGCAGGGTGCAGACTATATTTTCCAGACTGATTCTGACGGTCAGACCCTGCCATCCGAATTTGATGAGTTCTGGAATATGAGAGAAGACTACGACATGGTTATCGGTCATAGAAAGGGCCGTCAGGACGGCTTCTCCAGAGTGGTGGTAACCAAGGTATTAAAGGCAGTTTGTCTGCTTTGTTTCCATGTAAACGTGCAGGATGCCAATACACCGTTCCGTTTGATGAAGGCAGAAAGCCTTAAGAAGGAAATCGGCTTAATTCCGCAGGATTACAATTTATCCAACGTGGTTGTTTCCGTACTGTTTATTAAGAAGGGTTATAAGGTTAAGTATTTACCGATTACTTTCCGTCCGCGTCAGGGTGGTGTAAATTCCATCAACTTAAAGAAGATTACAAAAATCGGACAGAAGGCGGTAAAGGACTTCATCCAGATTAATAAAATTATTAAGGCATCCAAGTAGAGGAGACAAAAGTAACATGAGTAAAAAGAAAACCACAACCTCCTTTGATGTAATGCCGGTGGTACAAAGCATCTTTTTGATGTTTGGGTATCTTGGTGTTTTAGTCATTGGTCGTGTTTTATTAAAAAGTGAATTTACGGAGGTTATGCAGTGGTGGTTTACCCTGGTGCTTCTCGGAGTATCCTGTCTGCCCTTAACAAACCTGCTGTTTTCCGGATATCATGACGGGGGATTTATGTTTTCCAAGGCCATTGGTCTGGCTGTGTCCGGCTGGCTTTTGTGGGCATTGTCTTCCATGCATATTTTAAAGTTTACAAGAACAAATGCCATCCTGGTGTTGATTCTTGTTTTTGCTATGAATGTAGCCTTTTGTGTGGTATTAAAGAAGCTTCCAAAGGTTCGTGAATGGAAAGAACGGGTGACTGCCCCGACAGAAAATGACATTACAAAAAAAGTGGTACTTGCCCTGACTTTTGAACTTTTATTCCTGGCAGTATTTGTTGTAGGGTGTTATGTTAAGTGCTTTAAGCCGGAGGCTTACGGCACCGAAAAATTCATGGACTATGGATTTATGACCTCCATGATGCGTTCCGAATATATGCCACCGGAGGATTTCTGGGCATCGGGCACCAACTTAAACTACTATTACATGGGACAGTATATGTCCACCTTTGTGACAAAACTGTCCGGTGTTACCGTAAATTCCGGTTACAATTTGGGCCTGATGATGTTAATGGCGTTCTGCTGTATGATGTCCTATTCCATTGTATATGAAGTGATGCGCTTGACTGTGAGTCTTCGCAACGAAAAGAGAAGAGAGCAGATTAGTAAAGGAAATGAAAATGTGGCAGAAATCGGCCGTGGCTTTACCGCGCTGGTTTGTCACGCGGCAGGTGCTCTGGCAGGCGTTGCAGTTACCTTTGCCGGAAATATGCATTACACCGTTTTCTGTAAGATTATTCCGGCAGTACAGAACATGCTTGGTATGGAAGTGGATTCTTACTGGTTCCCGGACGCTACCCGTTACATTGGTTACAATCCGGAAACCGAGGATAAGACCATTCACGAGTTCCCGTCCTATTCCTTTGTGCTGGGTGATTTACATGCCCATGTAACAAATATTATGTTTGTTCTTACGGTACTCGGCATTTTATACGGCTGGCTGTTATACCGCAAAGCCCGTATGGATGCGGTAAAGAGCGGAGAGCGCATCGAACCGTATTCCAGATGGCTGGAAACTTTTCATCCTTCCGTTGTGATGGTGGGTTTCTTTATCGGTTTGTTCCAGATTACTAACTATTGGGATTTCCCGATTTATTTTGTGGTATCCGGTGCTGTTATTTTGTTCAGTAATGCCATTATTCATAAGTTTGAAAAGGAAACTCTCATTTTAACTGCCCTGCATGCAGCGGTAGTACTGGGAATGGGTGTGATTGTATCTTTCCTGTTTACGTTAAAGTTTGATTCCATGGCAAAGGGTATTGCCCTTTGTACCGACCATACACCATTGTATCAGCTGGCGGTACTGTGGGGGCTTCCGGTGACAGTACTTATTTGTTATCTGGTATCCACCATAGGTAAGAAAAAGGAAGAACCATATCAGAGGAAGAAAGGCTCCAAGCCGTTATTGTTCCAGTTTATCGACCGTTTGTCCGTGCCTGAGTTATTTATTCTTACCATCGGACTTTGCGCAGCCGGTCTGGTGCTGATGCCGGAAATTATTTATGTTATCGATATTTACGGCGGACACAAGCGTGCCAATACCATGTTTAAGTTTACGTATCAGGCATTTATTATGTTTGGTCTGATGATGGGCTACGTGATTACCAAGTTTGTTCTTCTGGCAAAGAACGGAAAGCAGATTGTCTGCGGTATCCTTACCGGATTCCTTCTGTTTACAACCGTAGGCTATCTTGGCAAGTCGGTGGACTCCTGGTTTGGTGACATTAAAAATCAGGACAGATTCCAAGGACTGGATGCAGCAGCTTTTGTGGATAAGGAAAATATATACGATTCTGAAGCAGTAGACTGGATTAACGAAAACATTGAAGGACGTCCGGTTATGTTGGAGGCTCACGGTAACAGTTATACCTATGCCAACCGCATTTCTGTACTGACCGGTTTGCCTACGATTCTCGGATGGCACACCCATGAGTGGCTTTGGAAAGACGATTACAACTGGGTAGAAGCAAGAAAGGCAGATGTAGAGACTATATATACCTCTAATGATGTTACATTGGTAAAAGAATTGCTTGAAACCTATGACGTTGCATACATTTATCTAGGTGATGAAGAACACAAGGCATATACTGTAAATGATGCGCTTTTACAGAGCCTTGGAGAAATCGTATTCAAGAATGACGGAGCTTATATTGTTAAAGTGAAATAAGAAAAAATCCCTGCCGGGTTAAGGCAGGGATTTTTTTAATTCACTTCTTCGTAATATGCTTTTACACATATATCCTGGCTGTAATCGCCAAAGTATTGTCCGAACAGTGTAAGTCCGCCACAATTTGCCGTATCCTTCGGAACGGAGAGCTTAAACTCGATGGAACTGTTGTAGTCGATGTTTAAGTCGTCGATGGTATGCTTGGAAATGCGGTGGGTTCCGTCGATGTAGGTGCCGTCTTTGTTGATAATCAGTGTCTTAAGCAGACCATACTGATTTAATAAATCAGGCCACCAGGCAGGAGAGAGCATACCCTTGCGAACACCATAGTCGCCCGGGCTGATCCATTTGCCGAGAGGGACACCGTTGATTTCAAAGTAAATGTCGCTTGGATAGTCTTCGTTGACTTCCGGACATTCCGAAGAAATTTCAAAGGAAATTTGCAATTCTGTTAAGCGCTGTCCTGCGTGGAGACGGTTTGGAAGAGTATAAGTAATACTTCCCCAGCCGATCCAGAGGATGCCGGCATTGAAACGCTCCGGGAAAGAGAACATCTTTGGATTGTCTAATTCGCCGATGATGATTTGCGGTGAAGCGAGTCCGCAGGTTGGATGCGCGTCGATGCTGGTGTAGTGGCCAACAGAAATGTCATCTTTATAGCATGGCTGTGCAGGGGCCTGAGGAGCCAGATCCACAATAAGTTTTTCATGAACCGGCTGGACTACCTTGCGAATGCCACGCTTGCCGGAGGTGGTCTTGATGGTTACCAGACCAGCACCTTCCAGTTTTCCGACATGGAGGGAAATAGCACTGTTGGTAAGGCCCAGAGCTTCTGCAAGGTCATTCAGGCTTAAATTGTTATTTTCATATACAAGCTCCATAATGCGAAGACGCATTGGAGTGCTGAGTGCCTTAAATGTCTCTTCGGCTTCTTGTAAAGAATGAAGATAAAGCATGGGACTCCTCCGTTTCTGTGGTTTTCAAGCGAAAACTTAAGGTTTACGCTTTAGTTGAGTGAAAAAGTAAAGTTTAAGTAAAAAGTTAATTCTAATTATAAAGGAAAGAAGGAATTTAGTCAATGGTTAAATGATAAAGTTTTGGCTGAAATCCATTTTAGGCATATTGCACAAAAATGAAAGCGCTTTTTTGACGCATAAATGAAAAATTACTACAGTTACCTCTTGACGAATCTATGCATTCAATGGTATACTTTAAGAGAAAACGATAATAGTTGAGTCAAAACTGAAACAAAAACTTAAGTAAACGTTTGAAATTGTTTAGTGTTTCAGTTTCTAATGAAACTAAATTTGTTCGATATGTACAAAAATCGCCAAACGGAGGATTCAAACTATGTTTAAATTGTTTGTAAACACGAAAAGACAACTGGGGCATATTAACCCGGAAATTCAAGGCCACTTTTCCGAACACCTGGGCCGTTGTATCTATGAGGGTATTTATGTAGGAGAAAATTCGGAGATTCCTAATACAAACGGAATGAGAAATGACGTAGTTGCTGCGTTAAAAGAAATGAAGGTTCCTGTTCTCCGTTGGCCGGGCGGATGCTTCGCAGATGAATATCATTGGAAGGATGGCATCGGTCCAAAGGAAAACAGAAAGAAAATGATTAACACCCACTGGGGCGGCGTAGTAGAAGATAACAGCTTCGGCACACACGAGTTTATGGAACTGTGTAAGCAGCTTGGTTGTAAAACCTACGTAAACGGAAATCTCGGTTCCGGCACCGTTCAGGAAATGAGTGAGTGGGTAGAGTACATGACCTTCGATGGTGTTTCTCCAATGGCTAAGTTACGTGAAGAAAACGGCAGTGCAGAATCCTGGACCGTTGACTATTTTGGCGTAGGTAATGAAAACTGGGGCTGCGGCGGTAACATGACTCCAACCCATTACGCTAATGAATACAGAAGATATCAGACTTATGTAAGAAATTATCATAATGATCGTCCGATTTATAAAATTGCTTGCGGTCCAAACGTAGATGATTACAAGTGGACCGACAAGGTTATGGAAACCTGTTTTGATGCACCGGCATGGTTACACGGATTTATGGATGGTCTTTCCCTTCATTATTACACACATCCGGGCGGATGGGACAATAAGGGAAGTGCAACCGACTTTGATGAAAAAATGTGGTACCAGACCTTAAACAAGACTTTATATATGGAAACCTTAATCAATCACCATACTGCAATTATGGATAAGTACGATAAGGAACATAAGGTTGGACTTATCGTTGATGAATGGGGCACATGGTTCGATGTTGAACCGGGTACAAATCCTGGTTTCTTATATCAGCAGAACACCATGAGAGACGCGCTGGTAGCCGGAATCAACTTAAATATTTTCAACAAGCATTGCGACAGAGTAAAGATGGCAAACATCGCACAGATGGTAAATGTACTCCAGTCCGTAATTCTTACCGAAGGTGCAAAGATGATTCTTACACCAACCTATCATGTATTTAAGATGTACAACTGCCACCAGGGAGCAGAACTTCTTGACAGCTTTGTGGAAACAAAGGAAATCGGTACAGATACATATAAGGTTCCGAACTTAAATGAATCCGTTTCCCTTGGTACCGACGGCAAGATTCACATCACCATGACAAATCTTTCCGTAGACGAAGCTTATGAAATTGAAGGACAGCTTGCTGATGCAGAAGTAGTAGAAGTAAAGGGCACCGTTCTCACCAACGAAATGCATGCCCACAACACCTTCGATGCTCCGGAAGTTGTTAAGACAGAAGAATTTAACGGTTGTAAGGTTGTTGATAACAAGTTGGTATTTACCATTCCTGCATGCAGCGTACTGCATCTGGAGGTTACTGTTAAATAACAGTAGAAACAAGGAGTAATATTATGAAATATAAATGGTTGAAAAAATCAATAGCGCTGGCAACTTTGTCGGCAATCCTGCTGCAGCCGTGTATGGCTGCCGGGGATGCTTTGGCGGCAGAGGAAAACACCGGTGCTGCGGAAACTGCTTCTTCCACGGAATACAGTGTAGAGCGTCTGGCCACCGGCTATACAAAAGTCAGTTCCGGATATAAGGCTCCAAACTATGAGTATAAGGGTGGAAAGGTTGAGTTCCCGATAGACATAGTTCTTGACAAGGCTTTTGCGGATAAGTTGACAACAGATAATAAGGGTTACAAAAACAATGTGGCCCAGCTGGCAGTTGGTGATACCATCAGCATGACAGTTGAGGTTCCGGAAACTGCCTTGTACTGGATTTCGTTTGACTATCTTTCCAATGACGACTCTATTTTACCGATTGAGCTGTCATTCAAGGTGGATGGTGAGTATCCTTTCTATGAAGCAAGAAACTTAAAGTTTGAAACCACCTGGGTTTCCGACGGTAAAGCAGATTTAGACCGTTACGGTAACGAAATTGTTACCATGCCGGAAAAGGATAAGCGTTGGGAAAGCAAGTATTTAATGGATGCCAGCTATCGTTACACAGAACCTCTTTTAGTATCTTTGGAAAAAGGTACCCATAGCTTTGAAATTGCCATGGGTGAGGGAGCAGTATTGCTTGGAAACATTTCCTTGGTTGCACCAACGGAAATTCCGGAATATATCGGCTTTAAGCCGGCATCCGGTGAGGCTCTTATTGAAATTGAAGCGGAGGATTTTTACGAAAGAAACGACTCCTCCATTCATGCGGCCGGTGAGTATGATTCCGCATTAAGTCCGGTTTCTTCCAAGGAAAAGGTGTTAAACATTCTGGACGGTGATTCCTTTAAAACAGCAGGACAGACCGTAACGTATCAGTTTGAAGTAACCGTACCGGGATATTATTATCTGGGTATGAATTACCGTCAGGGCGATAAGAACGGTTTCCCGGTTTATCTGGACGTTAAGATTGACGGCGAAATTCCTTACGATGAATTCCGTTCTTATCCGGTAGCTTCCACAAAAACTTATCTGACCACAACATTCCAGGATGAACTGGGCCAGAACTTAAGTGTTTATTTGGATGCAGGTGTACATACAGTTTCCTTTACCATCAGTGCAGAAGCAATCAGATTTGCACTGGAAGCGGTAGACGATATTATGAATGCGGTAAATGATTTATCCTTAGAGGTTACCAAGGTTGCGGGTACAAACAAAGATAAGTACCGTGACTTAAAGCTTACCAGATACATTCCGGATGTACAGTACCGCTTACATAACTGGGTAAATCAGTTAAATGAACTGATGGAGCAGGCTGCTTATCTTCCCGGTGTTGATGCAGAGGAAGGTTCCGATGTAGCGGCATTTGCTTATCTCGGTATTGCTGCAAAGCAGTTAAATACCTTAGCTGAGGAGCCGGATGAGCTTATCTACCGTGTAGATGAATTATCCAATAGTTCCAACTCCATCAATACACAGATTGCAAACTTTGTAGATATTATCAATGACAATATTCTTTCCATTGACCGTATTTACGTTTATCAGGAAGATGCAGAATTACCGGAGGGATTAGGATTTTTCCAGTCCATCTGGATGGCTATTAAAAGATTTTTCTATTCCTTCTTTGGCCAGTCCTATTCTGCAACCAATGTAAATAAAGAACATATCCAGGTTTGGGTAAACCGTCCTCGTCAGTATGTTGAAATCATGCAGAAGATGATTGATGAACAGTTTACACCAACCACCGGCATTGAGGTTGACTTATCCCTCATGACCGATGCCAATAAGCTGGTTCTTTCCAATGCTTCCGGTGACACACCGGACATTGCAACGGGTCTGAACTACGCACTTCCGTTTGAACTTGGTACCCGTGGTGCTCTGGTTGATTTAACAAAGTTTGATAATTACAAAGAAGTGTTTGGCAGATACAGTGAAGGTATGTTGGTTCCAAGTGTTATCGGCGACGGACTTTACTCCCTGCCGGAAACCATGAACTTCTACGTTATGTTCTATCGTACCGATGTATTAGAAAAAATCGGTCTGGAAATTCCGGAAACCATGGATGAGTTAATTGCCATGCTGCCGGATTTACAGATGAGAGGATTAAATGTATGTTATCAGACCGCACCGATGGCGGCCATGAGAAACTATCATGGTACCACACCTCTTATTTTCCAGAACGGTGGTAGTCTGTACGGCAGAACCGCACAGGATTTAATGATTGACAGTGAAGAATGTGTAGAAGGTCTGACCCAGTTGACAGAATTATTTACCATTTATGATTTACCGGTAGACGTTCCAAACTTCTATCAGCACTTCAGAAACGGTGACCTGCCAATCGGATTTGCAGACTTTAACTCCTACAACCTGATTTTGAATGCAGCTCCTGAAATTGCAAACTCCTGGGGTGTTGCACTTGTTCCGGGTATTAAGGATGAAGCAACCGGCGAAATTAAGCGTTACATGTCCGGCGGTGCAGAAAGCACCATCATGTTTGCTTCTACCGATGAGAGAGAGCAGAAGGCATGGGATTTCATGTGCTGGTGGTCTTCCGCAGAGGTTCAGGCAGAGTTCGGACAGATGCTTCAGATCATGTACGGTGATGAATACATTTGGCCAACCGCAAACTTAGAAGCGTTTGCAATGCTTCCGTTCCCAACTGCCGATAAGGAAGTGGTTCTGGAGCAGGCAACTTACATTCTGGAAGCTCCGAGATTACTTGGCGGCTACATGTTAGAGCGTGAAATGAGTAATATTTTCAATAATGTTGTCGTAGACGGTGAAAATCTTCGTTCCCGTATCGATGACGCAGTAAAAATCGTAAACCGTGAAACCAACCGTAAGCTGGAGGAATTCGGCTATATCGACAGCGAAGGCAATGTTATTAAAGAATACATTGTTCCATCGGTAGAAACTGTACGTGAAATTCTAGGTCGGTAAGGTTAGAGAGGGGAACAACAATGAGCAAAAAGAAAACCTGGTCCAGGGTAGCCAGAAAATCACAACAGAATAAAGCCGGCTACGCATTTTTAGGACCTTATACCATATTGTTTGCCACCTTCATTCTGGCTCCGGTTGTTATGGCAGTTATCCTGTCTTTCACAAACTTCGATACCATTCAGTTTCCTAACTTTGTAGGATTCCTGAATTATATCAATTTATTAACCAGTGATGAAGTGTTCATGCAGTATGTTTTACCGAACACTGTTAAATATGCCATCATCGTCGGTGTGGGCGGTTATGTTCTTTCCTTCCTGCTGGCGTGGGCATTGGCTAACTTGACTAAATGGCCAAGAACCATTTTAGCATTGATTCTTTATTCTCCGAGTATGACGGCCGGTGTTGCCATGTCTGTACTTTGGAAGATTATGTTTACCGGTGACCAGACCGGTTACATCAACAGCTGGCTGATGGAAATCGGTATCATCAATGAGCCGATTGTCTGGCTGACCAGTGCACAGTACCTGCTTCCAATCGTAATTATCATCGGTTTATGGAGTAGTATGGGTGTAGGCTTCTTATCCATCCTGGCAGGTCTGTTAAACGTAGATGAAAGCTTATATGAAGCGGCTGCCATCGACGGTGTTAAGAACCGTTTCCAGGAAATGATTTATATCACAATCCCAAGCATGAAGCCACAGATGTTGTTTGCGGCGGTAATGCAGATTGTTGGCGCATTCCAGAACGGTGCAGTCAGCACCATGCTTGCCGGAAACCCGACACCGGGTTATGCGGCACAGCTCATCGTAAACCATATCGAAGACTACGGTTTCATCCGTTACGAGATGGGTTACGCGGCTGCGGTTTCCGTAGTGTTACTGTTAATTGTACAGATCTTCTCGAAGCTCAGTACAAAGTTATTTGGTGAGAACGATTAAGAAAGGAGGAAAAACAAATGGCTGCTTATAAGGGACATAGAATGAACCCTGATAAATTTGAAAAAGGTCAGATTAAGTTGTATCTGTTTGTAGTTCCTCTGGCTCTTATTACAGGACTTCCGATTGTGTACATCATTTTCCATGCATTTAAGCCAATGGAAGAGTTGTTCGCTTTCCCGCCAAAGTTTATTACTACAAACCCAACCTTAGATAACTTCAGACAGTTATTTAAAGCATCCCGTTCCGCGGGTATTCCACTGAGTAAGTATGTATTTAACAGCTTGCTCATTACAATCAGCGTAGTATTCTCCTCCATGATTCTTTCTTCTGCAGCGGCTTATGCTATGTCGAAGTTAAAGTTCAAGGGAAGGGATTTTGTATTTAATTTAAACCAGCTGGCTATCATGTTCGTGCCGGTAGCGGTTATGATTCCGAGATACTTAGTAGTTGAGTTCCTTGGTCTTACCGATACCTACTGGTCCCAGATTTTACCGCTGATTCCGCTTCCGGTTTCCGTATTCCTGTTAAAGCAGTTCGTAGACACTGTACCGGATTCCTTAATCGAAGCGGCTTACATGGATGGTGCAACCGAACTCCATGTATACTTTAAGATTATTATTCCAATGATTAAACCGGCTCTTGCCACTGCTGCAATCTTAGTATTCCAGCAGGTATGGAGCAACCTGGAGGCATCCAACTATTACATTAGTGATGAAGGCTTAAAATCGCTGGTATTCTACATGAATACTTTGGCCAGTGCCAATGGTAACAGCGTAGCAGGTCAGGGTGTACAGGCGGCGGCATCGCTGCTTATGTTCCTGCCAAACTTAATCCTCTTCTGTATCTTACAGAATAAGGTTATGAACACCATGGCACACTCCGGTATCAAATAGTAAAGAGAGGACGACACATGAACAAGAAAGTAAAAAAGCTTTTCGTCTCATTGTTGGCACTTCTCTTAACAATGGGATTTTTCGCAGAACCGGTTACTGCACTTGCAGATGCACCGTATAAAACCTACACGGTGGATGGTTATGGTTCTGTTATTGAAACACAGACGGCGTATCTTCCTTACGGAACTTTAAATAAGTTCGGAGATGAAACTTTAAAAGCTCCGACCGATTTCACCATTTTGGATGATGGTTCCATGTACATCTTAGACAGTGGTAACAAGCGAATTATCGTTACTGACATCGAAGGAAATTTACACGGCATCATCGGTGAAGGAACTTTAGTAAATCCAAAGGGTATGTATGTTACGGAAGACCGTACCTGTTACGTGGCTGACCGTGACGCCAGAATGGTTTGGGTATTTGATAAGGACGGTAACTTAATTCAGTCCTATGACAGACCTACCGAAGCAATGTACGGTGAAACCCAGGACTATCTTCCGGTAAAGATTGTTGCCAATAAATCCGGCACCATTTATGCTATCTGCGAATCCAATACCAACGGTATTGTACAGCTTTCTCCGGTAGACGGCGGAACCTTCCTTGGTTACTTCGGTACCAATGCAACAGACCCATCCATCTGGAGAATCATCTGGAGAAGTATTTTACCGGATTCCGCAAGAGCAAAGATGCTCGGTAACATTCCGGCTACACCGGATAACATGGCAATTGATGAAAAGGGTCTTATCTACACCGTAACAAGAGGTGAAGGACAGGGCACCTTAAAGCGTTTAAACATTGCCGGTTCCAACATGATTGAATTGGAAAGAGGCGCTTATGACGATGTTCCGGCAGCGGTTACCACAGGTAACCATGACAACGTATACGTAGTATCCCAGCAGGGTTACATTTACGAATACACCAACGAAGGTGAACTTCTCTTCGTATTCGGTGGCAGTGACGACGGTATGCAGCGTATCGGTCTTTCCACAAAGGCTGAGGCTATCCAGACCGACCAAAACGACAGAATCTATGTGTTAGACTCCGATAAGAAGCAGGTTATCATCTACACACCAACTGAGTTCACCAATCACCTGCATGAAGCACTGTATTTGTTCTCCAAGGGCCGATACACCGAAAGTAAAGAGCCTTTGAGTGAAGTGCTCCGTATGAACAATCTGTTTGACTATGCAAACATGGCCATGGGTAAGACACTCTTCAAAGAAGAGAATTACGAAAGCTCCATTGAATATGCAAGACTTTCCAAGGACTATGAAACCTATTCCGATTCCTTCTGGGAAATCAGAAATGTATGGTTAAAGCAGAATCTGGCTACCGTATTTATTCTTGGCATCCTGTTATTTGTTGTAGCCAAGGTAATCGGCGCATTAGATAAGAAAAAGCACATTCTTGACCCGGTAAGAGTCCTTTGGGATAAGTTCCGGAGCAAGAAGCTTATCAAGCAGATGGGTTACATCTTCTTCTTCATGAAGCATCCAATCGATGGCTGCTACGGTATCCGAAAGGAAGGAAGAGTATCTGTACTCAGTGCAAACCTGTTGCTTGTTATCGGCATGATAGAGTTTATTATCAACAAGTACTTCTGTGGCTTCCTGTTTAAGTTTGTCAGAGAAGGAGAGTACGATATCTTATCTGATATCGGCCTCATAGTTCTTGTGCTGGTATTAGTGGTAGGCTGTAACTACTTAATGTGTACCATCAATGACGGTGAAGGTAGATTTAAGCACATTTACTGTTCCCTCATTTACAGCTTTGGTCCATATTTGATTATCCAGCCAATCCTGTTTGTATTATCCCACGTGGTAACTGTCAACGAAGAGTTCTTCGTAAGCTTCGGTAACCTGGCAATGCTTACCTGGGTGGGCGTACTGATTTTCTTATCCATTAAGGAAATCAACAACTATACCGTAAAAGAAACTATTGTGATTATCGGCCTGACGTTATTTACAATCTTGATTGTATGTCTCCTGGCATTCATCATTTATGTATTATCCTCTCAGGTTATCGACTTTGCAGAATCCATTATCAGAGAGGTGGTGTACAAGATTGGCAACTAATATGAAGAAAAAGTTCATCTGTCTCCTTCTTGTGTTTGCACTCGGTCTTGTACCTGCATTCAGCAGCATTGGGTCCGTAACCGCATTTGCGGCAAAGGAACCGAGCTACACCGACTGGAAGGAAACTCACAAAAAAATCGCAGAAACCGACAAGTTAAATCTCTACATGTGTGAAGATGATTTATCCCTTGTGGTAGAAGATAAAGCAACCGGTCATTACATGGAGTCCTCTCCAAGTTACAATGACGGTGCGAATAACACAACCTGGGAAGCCTATCTTTCCTCTGCTATTGTAATTACCTACATTCAGGGAAATACCGATACCAAGCAGGCGGACCTGGTAAAAGACAAGGTAAACAAAAAGATTACATACACCGACAACGGTTTTGAAGCAGAGCTTTACTGGACCAAGTTCAAGTTTGGTTTAACCTTAAAGGTAGAGCTTACCGATGACGGTTTGGTAGCAACCGTTCCGGATGCTTCCATTAAGGAAGACAGCGACGTTTACATCGGAACACTGGCCATCTATCCATGTATGGGTGTTTCCTACCTGGATGAAAAGGAAGGCTACATGTTCATTCCGGACGGTAACGGTGCTCTCATTTATCTGGAAGATAACGAAAAGCGTTTCAACGCAGGTTACTCCTCCATGATTTACGGCGACGACATCGGTTTTACCGAATCCTCCGTGGCAAACCTCCTCTGGGGCCGCTACAAGATGTTAAATGAGCAGAATTTAACACTGGCTCCGGTTTACGGCATTGCTCACACCGACGACAATCTGGCATATCTTGCCATCGTGGAAGACGGTGCAGAGCGCGCTACCATCGAGGCTCAGCCAAACGGTGTTAACGTTCAGTACAACCGTGCTTATGCAAAGTTCTTACTCCGTAAGCGTTACACACAGCCAACCAGTAACAATTCCACTTCCGGTTCCTTCCATCTGGTGGAAGAGGACAGAAGCCATTCCGATTTAACCATGCGCTTCCTGTTCTTAACCGGTCAGGATGCGAACTACTGCGGCATGGCAAATGCTTACCGTGAGTATTTAATCGACAGAGGCGATTTGGTGGTTCAGGAGGATAATTCCTACCGTACCCGTATCGACTTTTTGGGAACCGAAAGAGAAGAGTTCTTAATCGGAACCACCACAGTTACCATGACTACGGTGGAAGATATTTACGCAATTTATGAAGATTTAGCCGGTGTTGGTGTCACCGACTTGTTCTCCCTTTACAAAGGCTGGCAGAAGGGCGGTCTGTTCGACCTCCCAATCACCAGCTATAAGGCAGATAAGAAGATTGGCGGTACCAAGGAACTGACAAATCTGATGAAGGATGCACAGGAGAAAGGAATTTCCTTCTACCTTTACAACGAAGCTCTCCGCATTAATCCGGATGAGCAGAATGCAACCTTCAACGTAGTAAAGAAGGTAAACAAAAAGGTATTTGAAGAAAGTACCTACAAAGATGTTTATGAAACCTTCCGCTACTTAACTCCAACCAGAAGCAACGTGCTTCTGAACAAGTTTGCCAAGAGTTATACCAAGCAGGGCGTAAACAACATTGCCCTTGCAGGTATTACAAATACTCTCTTTACTTACACCTACAGCAACGTGGCTTACTCCAGAATGCAGACTGCCGATACCTACAAAAAGGCAGTGGAAGAGCTGGATGCTTCCACCAACCTGGTTATGGAAGAACCATTTGCTTATCTTTGGAAGAACACCAAGGCATTCCTTGATATGCCGGTGTACATGTCCAACTATTTATACGAAGATGAGAGCGTTCCGTTCCTTTCCATCGTGTTAAAGGGTGTTATGCCGGTTTACGCAGATTACGTAAACTTTGAGGCAAATAAGGAAGAGTTCTTCTTAAAGCTGATTGAGACAGGAAGCTATCCTTCCTTCTACATCACCAAGGAGAGTGCGGCAGACTTAATTTACACCAATTCTTCCGATATTTACAGCTCCCAGTACGACGTATACAAGGACGAAATCGTCCAGTATGCGAGCGAACTTAAGGCAGTAAATGAGGCTGTGGAAGGTGCGGTAATTTCCGGACACGAGCTGCTTAACAACAGCGTTCGTAAGGTAACCTACAGCAACGGTGTAACAATTTACTTAAACTACAGCAGTGCAGCCCAGACAGTGGATGGCGTGAGCATTGATACAATGTCCTATAAGGTGGTGGGCGCTAATGAGTAAAAAAGAGAAAAAACAGAAAAAACCAAAAATCAAAGTAGGTAAGTTAGAGAAGAGAGAGGCAAGAGCCGGTTATTTCTTCACACTGCCTTGGGTCATTGGTGTTATTGCGTTCCTGCTGGTACCTTTAGGACAGTCCTTTAAGTATATGTGGTACAACATCCGTATCACTCCAAAGGGAATGATTTATAACTATATCGGCATCGGAAACTTTACCAACATCTGGCATGAAGATCCGGAATTCCCACAGCAGCTTGTCACCTATATCTGGCAGACCTGTTTGGAGGTTCCAATCATTATCGTATTTGCCCTGATGATTGCCATCATGTTAAACGGCAAAATCAAGATGAGAGCATTCTTCCGACTGATTTTCTTCTTACCGGTTATCATCGTAAGTGGTCCGGTAATGAACATGCTGGTAAGTGAAGGTGCGGCAACTATTCCTTCCATGAACGTACAGTCCATCGTGGCAGCCTTCGATGTGTTCTTCCCAACCAGCGTTGCGGAGTCCATCGGTGAAATGTTCTCTAACATGATTATGACACTTTGGTACTCCGGAGTTCAGATTCTGATTTTCCTTTCTGCATTGCAGAAGGTGGATCCGGCTTTATATGAAGCGGCAAAAATCGATGGTGGTTCCGGCTGGGAATGCTTCTGGAAGATTACACTGCCAACCATGAAGCCAATGATTTTATTAAATGCAGTATATACGGTTATCTTCTTATCCAGTAACGAACAGAACACTCTGATTACCATGATTGAAACAGCAATGTTCTCCGGTACTAAGGAAAAGGGTTACGGATATGCATCTGCCATGGCTTGGCTGTATGCAGTAGTAATCACCCTGATCGTCGGCCTGTTTGCTTTAATGCTTGGTTCTAAGAAGGACGTATATGATAAGAAGGCTAAGAAGTTCAAGAAGTTACAAAAGAAAGAAGAAAGAATGAAAAAACGTGTAATAAGGAGGGGAGAACGTCATGCCAAGAAAGTCGCGCGCAACAAGCACAAGTACACAACCTATGACGGCAGCGGAGACTATTAAGAAAAAGTTTACCAAAGAAAAGCTGCACAAGTTCATATTTGGTACAAGAGAGCGCCAGGGTCTTGGACAGCAGATTGCCGTATACGGTCTCCTGATTATTATCGGTTTCATCTTTATTTACCCGATTCTTTACATGATAAGCACCAGCTTCATGGACAGAAACGACTTGCTGGACAGTTCCGTAAAGTGGCTTCCGAGCTCCTTTTACATCCAGAACTACATAGCAGCTGCCAAGTCCATGGACTTTTGGAAAACCCTGGGTAAGGGTGTTATCATCGCCGGCGTGCCAACCATTTGTAACGTTTTGGTGGGCATGATTGTCGGCTACGGCTTCGCAAGATATGAATTTAAGCTGAAGAAGCTGTTTATGGGTATCCTGTTGTTCTCCTATATTTTACCGGACCAGGTTACCATGATTCCTACTTATGTACTCTACAATGACATGGGAATACTCGGAACGATTTGGACCTTTGTACTCCCTGCATTGTTTGGTAACGGAATAAATGCAGCGATTTTTATCCTGATCTTTTATTCCTTCTTTAAGCAGGTACCTAAGGTGCTGATGGAAGCGGCGTATATCGACGGAGCAGGCCATTTTAAAGCCTTCTTCAAGATTGCCATCCCATCTGCGGTTCCTGCAATCATCACCGTATTCCTGTTTTCCTTTGTATGGTATTGGAACGAGTCCTACTTAACCGAGATGTACGTACAGGGTTTGGCAACCAAGAGCGAGTGGACCAACCTGGTAATCCAGTTAAAGAACTTTGACTCCAACTTCAATAACAGAGCGACAACCGGTGATATGGCAACCTCATTAAATGAGTCGGTACGAATGGCTGCAACGTCTCTTAGTATTCTGCCATTGTTCCTGATGTACTTAGTACTGCAGAGACAGTTCATCGAAAGTATCGACCGAACCGGTATTACCGGAGAATAAAGCTTTAAAGGAGGCTAATTATGAGAAAGAATTATTGGAAGAAGCTGTTAGTGTCCATGACATTAGTAGCGAGCATGCTCATTGGTGTAGCAGGCTGTGGCGGTGATACCACCGGCGACGCAGAACCTACCCAGGGCGCAACCAGCGGGGAGACAGATAAGAAAGACGACACCGCGAAAAAGGATCCGGTTAAGGTAGAGCCGGTTAACGTATTCGGTGACTACTATGTAACAACCGATAACATTACCTTAACTTACTGGCATTATGAAGACCAGGGTATGGCTGACAGAATGTGTGAAGCATTCATGGAGCTTTATCCAAACATCACTGTTGAGAACAAGGTTATCTCCGATATGAGTACTGACCTGTCCGCAGCAGCTGCAGCAGGTACTTTCCCTGACGTATTCGAAGGTACTGACTCCGATACAGCACTTGCTAACATGTACTGGGCTGATATCACAGAGTACTGGAACGCAGACCCTGAAAATCAGAACTTAATGGCTACCATCAATGAGTATGGTATCGGTATGTTCGATACAAGCGTTAGATTTGCTGCTCCAATGAGATACTGGCCAAGTGCTGTTTTCATTGACAGAAACGTAATCGAAACCCTCAACCTTGACATGCCACGTACTGACTGGACATGGGAAGAAATGATCCAGCTTATCAAGGACGCAACTGTTTACGATCCTGATATGCAGTACTTCGGACTTGGTTACTACAACAGACTTGACTCCCTTTACGGTATTGCGGCTGTTTCTCCGGACGTAAGAAAGATTAAGGGTGAGTTCGGTTTCGACGGCGAAGGCTTCGATCTTCAGTACTGGGCAATCGGCGAGCAGCAGTTCGCAGATCTCAAGCTTGCAGGTTATGTAGCTCCTCAGCAGTCCACTCAGGCAATGGAAGACTGGACAGGCGACTGGGATACATGGTTTGGTGCAACCGGCCGTGTAGCAGTATTCTCTGAAGGTTTCTGGACATACCAGAACTTATGGGGCGTTGAAGGCTATCAGGAACAGTACGGCCTTGACATCGTTCCTTATGTAACTCCAAACGTAATTGACGAAAAGGAACACAACGTTATCTCCAACATGTACATGGGTGGTGTATCCACATCCTGTAAGTATCCTTTAGAAGCTTACCTGCTTCTTAGATTCATGGGTTGGGGCGTTGACGGTTGGAAGACACGTAATGAAATCTACGCTGATACAACCATCACTAACGATTCCGGCACACCATTAAAGAACGCTCAGATGCCATGTCCTCTTACTCTTAATGAAGAAGTATGGACAGGTTACAAGGCTCTGTTCCCACAGGATGAAGACAGAAAGCCTTACTGGGATGATTACTTTGCAAGTATTACCCGTCCGGTTCCTTACGGCTGGTACAGCATTGCAGGTTACTGGAACTTCTGTGACCAGTACTTCAACAGCATCGGTATCCACGACTTAGTAGATAACGGTACTGCAAAGGCTGCTGACTACACAGAAGAAGCTACACGTCAGGCTAACTACTACCATGCAGACGCTATGATTACATACTTTGGACCATCCGGTTACAACGTATTATCTGATGCAGAACTTGCTAAGTATCAGGCAGTAGTTGATTCCTTCTTAAACTAATTTAAAACTATAGTCCGGAGGGTGGGGCAGTCCCGCGGGGGCTGTCCGGCTCCGGATAAAATAAAAAACAATAATGAAGGAGAAATATTATGAAAAAGAGATTGTTAAGCGTATTATTATGCGCAGCAATGGCAGTTTCCATGATGGCCGGCTGTGGTGACAAGACTCAGACAACTGATCCTACACCAACAACCGCTCCAACACAGGCAGCTGACCCAACAACAGCTCCGGACCCAACAAAGGCTCCGGACCCAACAGAGGCTCCTGCACCAACAGAAGCTCCTGCAGGTGAAGCACTTCCTGAAGCAGTTTATTACTTCCCAATGGAAGATGCAACAGGCCTCAGCGCAAGAATGAGGACATCCGATGGTACTACCATGGATGAAAGAGTTTATGCAGTTGACAACGAACTCATGTTTACAAACGGTGTTAAGGGTAATGCATTATGGTTAGATGGTAACTTTGGTGCACAGGTTGACGGTATTGAGCCTATCAACACTGATACTTACACACTTTCCTTCTGGGTATGGGCAGCAAGATTCTCTACTTACGGCACAACCCTTCAGTTCGGTAATGGTATGGCACAGGGTGCAACAGAGCATTGGTTAAGCTTTACTACACCGGATAATGGTACTACATATCCACAGCTTTGGAACAGAAATGCAGCTCTTAATGTATGGCCAAATCCATCCTATGAAGCTGAAACCTGTTATGGTAGAAAGTCCTGGGCACATATTGCTTTAGTATGTGATGAAACCGATTTAATTGACCTTGGCGGCACAATGGTATTAAACGCTAAGTTATACGTAAACGGTATTCCATCTGAAAACGAAATCCAGATTGTTCCTGGTCTCTTTACCGGTGACAAGGCTACCACAGACTGGAGATTCTTACTTGGTGTTAACCCTTGGGATGCTATCATGAAGGGTTGCATCGATGAATTATATGTATTTGATGAAGCTTTAACAGCAGGTCAGATTGCTACTCTTTATGCAGATGGTGACGCAACAGCGGTTCCTGCAAAGTCCACAGAGCCTGAACCTGAAGTAATCAGAGATTACTCCGCAACTGTAGCTTCCGGTACAATTATTGGTAATACCGACGGTTCTTCTGTATACGGTGATGCTTACTCCGAAATTAAGGAAGTTGGCGTTGGCGAAACAGTAGCTGTTAAGTTTAAGAACTATATTCCTTCCAAGTTAAATGACGCTGGAAAGAACGTATATGATTTTGCAAATACCTTCTCCTTAATTCTTCAGAATGTAGCAGAAGGCCACTCCACAGCAGATAATGCTGACTACAAGGAATACGCAGTTATTTCCGGTAGTGAAGGTTATGAATATGCAGCTAAGCTTTCTGACCTGAATGTAACAAGAAACACATTCAATCAGTTCAATCCAGAGAAGTTCTGTACTGACTCTGACTTGGCTACTTATACTGTAGGTATTACTAACTATGGTACTACTGCAAAGGTAACTATTAAGGCAGTTTGTGCAGATACTATTATCCGTTATGTAGATGTAGAAGAAATTCCGGTTGACGGTCCTCTTTACTTCACATTAACAACAGCTGGTTCCTTCATTGATATTGCAGCTGATGATGCAGTAACAGGTGAACTTGTTGGTAGCATGGATTGCACAACACCATTCTGGACAGAATTCTCCGATACTTACTTAGTTAAGGCAGGTACTTCCAAGAAGCTTCACTTCAAGAACTACACAAATGGTGTAGCTAACTGGAATAACTTCGTAGCAATTATTCAGAATGTACCGGATGTACACTCTGCAGATGCAAATCCTGATTATTTAGAGTATGCTGTAGTACGTGCAGATAACTGGGGTTGGGGTTCCGCATTTGGCAATACAGAAGCAGATAAGTCCTGCACATGGAATTTTGATACTTTCTTATCTGATATTAACGGTGCGGATGTAGTACTTGAAGTAATTAACAGTGGCACAATGGTTGATGTTGTTGCAACAGTAACATCTAAGGCCGGTGCAGTTTATACACAGAAATATACTAATATCACAGTAGACGGTGATGTTTACTTCTGCTTAACAGTAGATGGTTCCTGGATTGAAATCAAGGGTACTCCGGTTGGTGCTATGGATAACTCCACACCATTCTGGACAGAATTCTCCGATACTGTAAAGATTGAAGCTGGTACAACAGAAAGAGTTCATTTCACAAACTACACTAACGGTGTAGCAAACTGGAACAACTTCGTTGTTATTTTACAGAATGTTCCGGATGCACATTCTGCAGATGCAAATGCAAATTATCTTGAGTATGCAGTATTACGTGCAGATAACTGGGGCTGGGGTAATAACTTTGCAAATACAGAAGCTGACAAGTCCTGCACATGGAATTTTGATACATTCTTATCTGATATGCAGGGTGCAGATGTAGTACTTGATATTACAAATACAGGTACAAGTGCAGAGGTTCTTGCTACCGTAACAACAAAGGCTGGTACAGTATATACTCAGAAGTATACAAATATTGCAGTTGATGGTGATCTGTATTACTGCTTAACAGTAGACGGTTCCTGGCTTGATATTCATGGTACAACTGTAGGTGCTCAGGATAATTCCACACCATTCTGGACAGCATTCTCTGATACAGTAAAGGTTGAAGCTGGTACAACAGAAGTGGTTAAGTTCAGAAACTACACCAATGGCGTAGCTAACTGGAATAACTTCGTAGCAATTTTACAGAATGTTCCGGATGTACATTCTGCAGATGCAAATCCTGACTATCTTGAATATGCAGTATTACGTGCAGATAACTGGGGTTGGGGTGCTAACTTTGCAAATACAGAAGCAGATAAGTCCTGTACATGGAACTTTGACACCTTCTTATCCGACATTCAGGGTGCTTATGTAGAGTTAGCAATTACCAATACCGGTTCTGCTGCTGAAGTTGTAGCTACTGTTACAACCGCAAGAGGAGATGTATATACTCAGAAGTATACAAATATCGCAGTATCCGGTGATTTATACTACTGCTTAACAGTAGATGGTTCCTGGATTAGCATTTTCGAATAATCCCTACGGATTACATAGTTAAAGTAAAAGTTTAAAGTAAAAAGTTGAGTAAAAGTTAAGTGAATATGGCCGCTCCGGAAACGGATTTCGAATCCGGAGCGGCTTTTTCCTTAAAGAGAGTCAAATGCAGATATGACAGTATTGGTGAAAAAATCATCAATGGTGCAATATGTGTATTTGAACACAAACTGTAGAGGGAAAGTTAAATTGATTATTTCAGGAGGAAAAATCCTCTGCCCGCATGCGGGCGGGCATTTTCCTCCGGAAAACAGGGAGGATTAAAAAATGGCAGAAGCAAGAAGAAACGGAGTATTAACAGATTTTAACATTCCATGGATTGAACAGCGTGCTGATCCGTATGTGTATAAGCATACAGACGGAAGCTACTATTTTACAGCATCCGTTCCGGCTTACGATAAAATTATTTTAAGAAAGGCGTCCACCTTAAACGGTCTGCGTGATGCAGAAGAAACCGTAGTTTGGACCAAGCATGAATCCGGCGAAATGAGCCGTCATATCTGGGCTCCGGAGCTTCACTTTTTATTCGGAAAGTGGTATATTTATTTTGCGGCAGGAGAGCAGGACGATATGTGGAAAATCCGTCCGTTCGTATTAGAGTGCCAGAGTGATGACCCGATGGCAGGTCCTTGGGTAGAAAAAGGCAAGATGCAGCGCAGCGATGATGATATTTATTCTTTCGAAGCATTTTCTCTGGATGCTACCATTTTTGAAAACAAGGGTGAGTATTACTACATCTGGGCAGAAAAGGTTAGCGTTGGTATTCAGATTTCCAACCTGTACATAGCAAAGATGGAATCCGCAACAAAACTTGCAACCGCACAGGTGCTTCTTACCACTCCGGATTACGACTGGGAGCGAGTAGATATCTGGGTAAACGAAGGTCCGGCAATCGTAAAACATAACGGCCGCATCTTTATGGCATATTCCGCCAGTGCAACAGGTGAGTGCTACTGCGTAGGCTTAATGAGTATCGATGAAAACGACGATATCTTAGACCCTAAGGCTTGGAAGAAGGAGCGTTATCCGGTGCTTCGTTCCGATAGAGAAAAGGGCTTCTACGGTCCTGGTCACAATAGCTTTACCAAGGACGAAAACGGCAAGGATGTATGCGTATTCCATGCCAGAACCTATCTTGAAATCGAAGGCGATCCGTTGTATGACCCGAACCGTCATGCTATGTTGATGAACGTGACTTGGGATGAAAAGGGTTATCCGGTATTTGACTATAACAACATGGTAAAATTCTAGGAGGATTTTATGAAGAAGAAATTTTTAGGCATTCTTTTGGCAACAAGTTTATTTGTGGCTCTTGCGGCCTGCGGCGGTGACACTCAGACAGATGTAACACCGACACCGGAGGCAGGAGTAGCTGATGCGACAGCAACTCCGGAACCGACGGAAGCGGCTCCTGTAGTGGATGAGGGTACAACCAACACCATGACAGAGGATATGATTTCCATTACGGTGTCCACAAACAAAACTTCCTACGAAGCGGGTGAAAAAATCTACTACACCATTCAGATTGAAAATAATCATGAGTTGTATGTAGTAAATAAATCTACTATTGAATACAAAAATACAGCAGGCTTAAAGGCTGCAAACTCAGTTTCCATGCCAACAGAGCTTCCGCAGGTGTTCTTTGGTGAAAGCTATGAAATTCATGGTGAGTTAATCGGTAATGAGTCCACTTTTCCGGTGACAGGAGAGGTTCCTGCGGATGTAGCACCGGAATACAGTGCAGACCCATATAACGGTACAAAGACTACAGAAAAGATTTCTGTAGTAAAGACCAATAAGTCCGTTACCCTCCGCCCGTACGTAGAGTTTATGTACGGCGGTCAGAGAGTTATGGTCCGTGCGGTTGTGGAATTAAGCCTTGGTTTAGAAAAAGGAAAGTTTGGTCTTAGTGAATATGTGGGTGCAAAGCGTACTACCTGTCATGACCCATCCATTTTCAAGGATGTGGACGGCACTTATTACATCTATGGTACCCATATGACCATGAGTACTACACCTGACCTTCTTAATTGGACAAATAAGGATAATGCCTGGAAAAATGCTTTTAATAAAGAAACCAGGGATAAAATCAAGGAATGGAACAAGGATTCCGGCTCCTGGGAAAGCTATCTTTGGGCTCCGGATATGATTTACAACGAAGCCATGGGCAAGTATTGTTATTACTTAAGTGCTAACGGCGATACCTGGAAGTCTAATATTGTTATGTTAACTTCCGATTCTGCTACCGGTCCTTTTGAATATGCAGGAAGCGTTGTATACGGTGGTTTTACACCGGAAGACTGGACTCAGACCGATGCTGATGAAGTGCTTGGCACTACAGATCTTCCGCAGCGTTACATTACCAACGGTATTAAAAACGGCAAGTGGGGCGATGCTTGGCCAAACTGTATCGACCCAACCGTATTTTATGATGACGAAGGCAACTTATGGATGGCTTACGGTTCCTGGTCCGGCGGTATCTTTATGTTAGAGCTGGATGAGCAGACCGGTCTTCGTGACTATAGTGTAACCTATGATACCCATGAGCATTCCGATGCATACTTTGGTAAGAAGATTGCCGGCGGTAAGTATGTATCCGGTGAAGCAAGCTATATCGAAAAAATCGGCGATTACTACTGGCTGTTTATTTCCTACGGCGGCTTAGAGGCAAAGAGCGGATATAACGTGCGTGTATACCGTAGTAACAATCCGGACGGCCCTTACGCAGACGCATTAGGAAACAGCGCATTATTTGATAAATATGTATTTAACTATAATCAGGCAAACAAGGGTGTCCGTTTATTCGGCGGTTACCAGTGGAGAACCTTTAGTGTAGGTGAGGTTGCCCAGGGTCATAACTCTGCATTTGTGGACGATGACGGCAGAGCACATATTGTTTACCATACCAGAACTACCGACGGTACCGAAGGACACAGCGTAAGAGTTCATCAGCTTTTCTTAAACAAGGAAGGCTGGCTGGTGGCAGCTCCATACCAGACTACCGACGAAAAGCTGGACCCATCCGTATGTACTGTAGAAAATATCGCAGGTAAGTATGAAGTAATTCTTCATGAGTTGGACATCGACTACGAAAACTTAGATGTAAAGACACCGGAAGCAATTACTTTAAACGCAGACGGTACCGTAACCGGTTACTATGAAGGTTCCTGGTCCTTAGAGGAGGGCACCTCTTACATTAACGTAACCTTAAATGGCGTTACTTACAGTGGCGTTGCATTAGAAATGAATGTAGAAAACCTGTCCAGAAAGACTTTTGTTTTTACCGGACTTGGTAAAGAAAATCAGCTTACTCTTTGGGGAAGCAAGATGACAGAATAAAAACTAAGGGTGTGTTAGCAATAGCACACCCTTTTGCAAAAGAATGGAGGATACTATGCGTAAACCGGGGTTTATTTTAAATTTACACAGCCGTAAGGAGAATCCATGCTTCGAGTCCCACGACCCGGGCATGATGTATGACCCTGTCAGCGGTTATTGTTATTCCTACTCCACAGACGGAGGAATTACCACACCGTACTGTCAGGGAATTCAGATCCGTCGTAGCAAGGATATGGTAGATTTTGAATATGTTGGAATGGCGTTATCTGAGGCTGCCATTGCAGAAGGCCGCGATAACGGCGAATTTCCTCCAACCAAAGGCTTCTGGGCCCCATATACCGAATATGTAAACGGAGAATACCGCATGTATTATTCCGCTACCAAGGGATTTGGAAGTTCGGAGTCCCGAATTTGGCTGGCTGTGGCAGAAAAGCCGGAAGGTCCCTTTGAAAACCGAGGTGTAGTAGCAGATACCTGGGGTACCACGGATGCAGAACCGAATGCTATCGATGCCCATGTGGTAGACACAGAGGATGGTAGAAAATATTTAATTTACGGTTCCTTCTTTGGCGGTATTTTTGCGAAGGAGCTTGACCCGGCTACCGGATTGTGCTTAAATCTAAGTGCCAAGGATTTGGGTATGAGAATTGCCGTAAAACCAAAGGATTCTTATATTGACGGACCGGAGGGTGCCGCGGTAATGCGAGTAGGGGATAAGTATTATCTGTTCCTTTCCTATGGCTGGCTGGGCGATGATTATGACATCCGTGTCGGTGTCAGCGATTGCGTGGAAGGCCCTTACCTTGATAGAGAGGGCAAGAGCTTAGATGGCATTTCCCTTGGTCAGAAACTGGCAGGCAGCTATAAATTTGAAGCAGCAAATCCTTATACCAATCCAAATAAAAAGGAAGATGACCCATGGAGCTTTGACGGCTTCCGCGGCCCGGGACATGGTGTTCCGTTTTACCACGAACCATGGGATAAATACTTTTTCGTACATCATGTAAGAGACGGTGCCATGAATTTGCATCATGGTTCCGATAAGCCGGGTGACCGTATGACCTTTTTCATGCATTATATGGCAGTACGTCGCATGTATTTTGTGGACGGATGGCCGGTATTTGCGCCGGAAATGTATGCAGAGGAACCGAATGCATCCGTCATTTCCAAAGAGCAGATGCTCCAGTGGAAGCAGGATGGAAGTCAGTGGGAAATCATCGAATTTTCTAATTTTAATAATAAAATCAAAGAAAGTGTTACGGGAAGTTTTCCGGTAGATTTTATCTGCGGTGTCACCGGCAAAGCTTTCGATTATGAAAACGGCGGCGAATGTGAATTTGTCAGCGGATATTTAGCAAACAATCATGCCGTATGGTTAAAGAGAAAGTAGGGTTTTACATGGATAAAAATTCAAAAATTGAACCAAGGAGTGTTATTAAAGATATTGTTTTCTTTTTTCTGACCGTGGCAGGAACCTATGGATATTCGCTGTTTATCATGCTTGTTTTAAGTCTGGTCTTTGTCAGAGGCGTATCTTTTGTGAACAGCTCCGGTTTTTTTCTGAAGTTTGATTTTGACCATATGCTGATTTACGCCGGAGTATTTGCCGGAATTTCAGCTATCTGGTACATAATTAAAATGATCCGGAAATATCATAATTAAATTTTTTGAAAAGAATCTACAATAGAAAAAACTACCAGTGTATTAAAAGAACTTCTGCAAATACTACTAGCGTAACATCAAAACAATTTAATTTTGGAGGTATGAAACATGTCTAGTAGAAATCGTGTAGAAGTTCCTGAAGCTAAGGACGCTATGAACAGATTCAAGATGGAAGTTGCAAGTGAGCTTGGTGTGCCTTTAACAAATGGTTACAATGGCAACCTTACCAGCGCTCAGAACGGTTCCGTTGGCGGCGAAATGGTTCGTAAGATGATCAAGCGTCAGGAAGAGTCTATGGCAGGTAAGCAGTAATTACTGCTTTTGTGTAAGACTCATTTTGGTGAGAGAGAAGAAGGGGCATCGCATCTTTGCGGTGCCTTTTCTTTGTTTGAAAAAAATTTTTAATAAAAGGTTGAATTTCAAGGCAAGATACGATAAACTAGAATAGATATAGAATAATTTTTTTGCAAATAAAGGGGAATGTACCATGAGAGTGATTGCCGGTTCCAGACGCCACTTGGTTTTAAAAACTGTACCGGGCATGGCAGTCCGCCCAACCCAGGACCGCACCAAAGAAACTTTGTTTAATATTTTAAATCCCTATCTGGCAGATTGCCGATTTTTGGATTTGTTCAGCGGCAGCGGTGCTATCGGCATTGAGGCGTTAAGCCGAGGGGCAAAAGATGTGGTCATGGTGGAGCAGAGTGCTGAGTCCCTTGCCTGCATTAAAGAAAATTTAAAAACAACCAAACTTACTGAAGATGCAAGACTTCTTTCTATGGATGTTTTTTCTGCCATTCCGAAGCTTGAATCCGAAGGTAAGGCATTTGACATTATTTTCATGGACCCACCTTATGATAATGAACTGGAAAAGCGTGTGCTAACTATGCTTGCCGGTTCCTGTCTGGTAAATGAAGATACTATAATTGTTGTGGAGGCTTCTATGCAAACCACATTTTCCTATGTGGAGGAGCTTGGTTTCGAAGTATACCGCGAAAAAAATTATAAAAACAACCGGCATATTTTTATTCAGACAAGTGAAAATGAGCCTGCATAGGCCGGTAAAATAGAATGGAGATGTAGCTATGAGAATCGGGATTTATCCGGGCAGCTTTGACCCGGTAACCCAAGGACATCTGGACATTATCCTCCGGGCGTCCAAACTGGTGGACAAACTAATTATCGGAGTTTTGGTAAACGGCGCAAAAAAACCGATGTTTTCCATGGAAGAAAGAGTGGAGCTGCTTTCGCGTGTCACCAAAGAACTGCCAAATGTAGAAATAGCAGCATTTGACGGATTAACGGTAGACTTTGCAAAGGAAAAAGGGGCCAGCGTTTTAGTACGAGGTCTTCGTGCGGTTACCGACTTTGAGTACGAATTGCAGATTGCCCAGACCAATCATAAATTAAATCCTTTTGTGGATACTATATTTTTGACTACAAGTGTAGAATATTCCTACGTTAGTTCCAGCATCGTGCGTGAAATTGCATCCTATGGCGGCGACATCAGTCAGTTTGTACCGGAATCCATCGTAGACGATATATATAAGAAGACAGGGAGGACACGTCCATGAGTCAGAACAGAATTGAGCAGTTAATTGAAGAAATGTATGAATATATCGAAGGTTGTAAGCCAAAGGGCTTTTCCGCAACCCAGGTAGTTGTCATGAAGGAAGAAATTTATGACATTTTAGATGAAATGAAGTTAAAGATTCCGGAAGAAATCAAGCGCTGCGCTAAGGTGGTTGCCAACAAAGACCAGATTATCGCCAGTGCGGAAGAACGTGCAGAAAAAATTATTGCAGACGCAAAGCGTCAGGCAGAAATGCTTGTTCAGGAAAGTGAAATTATGCGTCAGGCATACCTTCAGGCAAATGAAATGGTTTCCCGTGCTACCCAGCAGGCAGACAGCATCTTTCAGCAGGCAAGCCCCGATGCAGAAACCATCAGCATGGGTGCTCTCCGTTACACCAACGATATGCTTTCCGAGGTGGAGCGTGTCATTGCGTACACCTACGAAGAAGCTAAGGCAAAAACCGAGGCTATGCTCACAACCTTAGAAGAAAACTTAAAGATTGTTCAGGAAAACCGCAGAGAATTAAATGAAGAAGTGGTTCCTCAGGAACAGGAAGCATCTACAAAGGAAGAAAAGACAGAGTATCATGGCGATGATGACGACATGTACAATTTTGATGCAGATGCGTTTCTTGACAATATTGAATAAATTTACGTCTTCAAATATAAAATCCCTGCTTGGAAATTTATACTTGGGAACCCGCTATCGCTAACGGTTCCTTACGTATAGATTTCCAAGCAGGGATTTTGCATTAAAAGAGTAAATTTACAATAGTTCAACCTTACGTTTCATGTCAGTCTTAAATTCTGTTCCGAATTTAGAAGCCACGACACGGTTATACAAATCCGCCGCCGCCACATCTTCTAAAAACATTGCCAGCGCAGCTTCAGAAAGCACTTTTCTTGCCTCTGCGGGTTTTGTAATGACAGGAATTTGGGAGTGCTCCTTAATCTCTTTCATGAGCGGAGAAGCATTTTTTTTCATGGCAAGCAGTCGGGCATAAGGAACCAGGGAAGGGGTAGTGCCGGAATTTGACGTGCTTGAGGCGCTGTTATTCTGCTTCAAACCAAGCAAAATATGCACCAGTGCCCGGTTGATTCTGGCATAAGTATACTGCTTATGCTTGATTGCTTCAATCAGTTCCGTAACCGGCATAAATTCATCCCGGAAGGAATAGATGCGGTCCGCCAGCTCTTTTGGGACGTCTAAGAAGGTGGCAAGGGAATCTTTGGTTTCTGCGGCAATCCGGGTGGAGAGCAGCAGGGAAAAATCATCTAATATGATTGGGGCAGTAATTCCGTAGCTTTCTGCAAATATGCGGTAGCTTTCCGACGGAAGTAAGGGTTGGGCGGCGGAGATGCTTCCTGCTTCCTTGGAAAGGGCGGCACGGATGGCACTGGCGCTGGCAATCAGGGTACCGGATTCTTTGGAGAATGCGGTGTGCTCATCGTGATAGCCGGTTCCGGTGCGTGAGATGGTGTGTGGCTTTATGGAGGAAGCCAGTTTTTTTATTGCCTTCAGATATTCCAGACCCAGCAGGTTGTTTGGCTGCTCCAAAAGTTCGGAGGAAAGACCGGAAGCTGCACCGGATTCTTTTACAGCCAGTGCAAAGGCTTTTGGATAGGAGAGTCCTGCCCGTAAATGTTTTTGAATGGCACACTTAAAGTCCTCCGGTTCGTTTAAAAGAAAGTCAGAGGCTTTGGCAAAATCGGATATATTGCCGCATTCGCTGCCGAAACACAGGTAGTCCACACAGGAAAGGGCGTTAAACAGCGATACAGCCCCTGTAGCGAAGAGTTCTGCACTGGCAGTGGCAAAACGTACCGGCAGCTCAAAAACTGCGTCTGCGCCGCAGGAAACTGCCATTTTGGCGCGGGTATGCTTATCTGCAATGCCCGGAATACCCCGCTGGGTAAAATTACCGCTCATGACAGCAATTACGTAGTCGGCACCGGTTTCTTCCTTTACCTTTTGAATCATATAGTCGTGTCCGTTGTGGAACGGATTGTATTCTGCAATAATGGCAGCAATGGTCATGGCAAATCTCCTTATGGTACGTCCTGTTTCTTTTTAGTATCTTACCACGAATCGAAAAATATGTGAATAGAAATTTGATTTTATACTTGTGAAATGGAGGATTTTGGACTATAATCTAAAGTAGATGTATTCTGCGGTAAAGCAGAGCAAATGAAAGGAGAACAATCATGGGTTTTATTGATGAAATCAAAGTAAGAGCCAGACAGAATATGAAGACAATCGTTCTGCCTGAGACTGAGGACAGAAGAGTACTTGAGGCAGCAGCTATCACATTAGCAGAAGGTAATGCTAATATTATTTTAGTTGGTACTGACGAGGAAATCGATAAGAACGCAGAAGGTTTAGATATTTCCAAGGCTACTCGTATCAATCCTCACACAACAGACAAGCTTCAGAGCTACATCGACAAGCTGGTTGAGTTAAGACAGGCAAAGGGTATGACTCCTGAAAAGGCAAGAGAAGCTCTTACTACAGACTACACAACATTCGCAGTAATGATGGTTAAGATGGGTGACGCAGACGGCGTTGTTTCCGGTGCATGCCACTCCACAGCAAATACATTAAGACCTTGCTTACAGATTTTAAAGACTGCACCTAACACCAAGTTAGTTTCCGCATTCTTCGTTATCGTAGTTCCTAACTGCGAATATGGCGAAAACGGCACCTTCATTTTCGGTGACTCCGGTCTTGTTCAGAATCCAAATGCAGAAGAGCTTGCAGCTATCGCAGGCAGCTCCGCAAAGAGCTTCGAACTGTTAGTTGGTAAGGAAGCAAAGGTTGCTATGCTTTCCCACTCCACTATGGGTAGTGCAAAGCATGCTGACGTAGACAAGGTTGTAGAAGCTACCAGAATTGCTAAGGAATTATATCCAAACGTTAAGATTGAAGGCGAATTACAGCTTGACGCTGCTATCGTTCCTAGCGTTGGTGCTTCCAAGGCTCCTGGCAGCGACATTGCGGGACAGGCTAACGTTCTTATTTTCCCTGACCTTGATGCAGGTAACATCGGTTACAAGCTTGCTCAGAGACTTGCTAAGGCAGAAGCTTACGGTCCTATCACCCAGGGTATTGCAGCTCCTGTTAATGACCTTTCCAGAGGTTGCTTCGCAGAGGATATCGTTGGTGTAATTGCCATCACATCCGTACAGGCACAGGCTCAGTAATCGAAACAGAGAGAATAGCGGAAGGGTGCATAGCCCTTCCGGAAATATATACAGAAATGGAGATTTTATCATGAAGGTATTAGTTGTAAACTGCGGAAGTTCTTCCTTAAAGTATCAGTTAATCGATTCCGAAACCGAAAAGGCACTGGCTGTTGGTCTTTGCGAAAGAATCGGTATCGACGGCAGATTAAACCATACACCTGCCGGTGGCGAAAAGGTAGTTATTAACGATCCGCTTCCAAACCACGAAGTTGCTATCCAGAGCGTTTTAGCAGCTTTAACAGATGCTAACTACGGCGTTATCAAGTCCCTCGACGAAATCGGCGCAGTAGGCCACAGAGTAGTACACGGCGGCGAAAAGTTCGCTTCCTCCGTTGTTATCAACGACGAAGTAATCGCAGCAATCGAAGAGTGTAACGACTTAGCGCCTCTTCACAATCCTGCAAACTTAATTGGTATCAACGCATGTAAGACAATCATGCCCGGCGTACCAATGGTAGCTGTTTTCGATACCGCTTTCCATCAGACAATGCCAAAGGAAGCTTACCTCTATGGTCTTCCATTTGAATATTATGACAAGTACAAGATCCGCCGTTACGGCTTCCACGGAACCAGCCACAGCTTCGTTTCCAAGAGAGCTATCGACGTTGCAGGTCTTGATCCAAAGAACTCCAAGGTTATCGTTTGCCACCTTGGTAACGGTGCCAGCATCTCCGCTGTAAAGAACGGCGAGTCCGTTGACACTTCCATGGGTCTTACTCCATTAGAGGGTCTTATCATGGGTACCAGAAGTGGTGACATCGACCCTGCTATTATCGAGTTCATCGCTCACAAGGAAAACAAGTCCATCGACGACATCATGACTATCTTAAACAAGAAGTCCGGTGTTCAGGGTATGTCCGGTGTTTCCAGTGACTTCCGTGACCTTGCTAAGGCAGCTGACGAGGGCAACGAGCATGCAAAGGAAGCAGTAGCAGTATTTGCTTACCGTGTTGCTAAGTACATTGGTTCCTACGTTGCAGCAATGAACGGTGTAGATGCTATCGCATTTACTGCAGGCCTTGGCGAAAACGACGGTAAGGTTCGTAAGACTGTATGCAGCTACTTAGGATACCTCGGCATCACATTAGATGAAGAAGAAAATGCTAAGCGCGGCTTCGAAAACATCATCACAACCAAGGATTCCAAGGTTAAGGTTCTTGTTATCCCAACCAACGAAGAACTGGCAATTGCAAGAGAAACCGTAGCTTTAGTATAAGCATATGTTAACAGGACTTATCCATGTGTGGAAAATATGTGGATAAGTCTGTGGATAATTTTTTCAAAACCGTAAAAAAGTTATTGACAAATGTTGCATCAACAAGTATAATATGTTGGTGTGAGTTTTGATGTGTGTCCTATTCGCTATAGGAACACACGGAAGGGTGGAACATGCTGATATCTTTATCTGAAATTATGAATCTGCCGGCCGGTGTACAAAAGAGAACTGCGGTGTATGAACCAAGTACTTTTGTCAGACTCGGTGTCACTTATCCGATTCTTGAAAAAGAAGAGGTTGAGTTAGAAATCGAAAACCTTGGTAGCAGAAAAGTAAAAATAGGAACAGAGACAAAAGTGGTTCTTTCCGTACCGTGTGATAACTGTCTGGCAGAGCAGAGGGTGGAAATTCCGGTTTCCTCCGAAGTTGAAATAGACTTTAACCTTAGCGCAGAAGACCGTGTCAACGATTTGAATGAAACAGCGTATATTGACGGATACGATTTAGACGTGGATCGCCTGGTCTACGAAGAAATCTTGCTTGGTTTCCCAATGAAGGTTCTGTGTCAGGAAGACTGTAAAGGAATCTGTAAGGTTTGCGGTGCAAACTTAAATCAGGGAGAATGCGGTTGCGTCCGTACAGAGCCAGATCCAAGAATGTCTGTTATCCGAGATATTTTTAACAACGTTAAGGAGGTGTAATCATGGGAGCTATTTGTCCGAAGAATAAGACTTCCAAGGCAAGAAGAGACAGTCGTAGAGCAAACTGGAAGATGACTGCTCCAAACCTTGTAAAGTGCAGCAAGTGCGGCGAATTAATGATGCCACACAGAGTATGTAAGGCTTGCGGTTCTTACAACAAGAAGGAAGTTATTGCAGCTGAATAATTAGCAAACTAAAAGGACTTCAGAAATGAAGTCCTTTTTTGTTACTTATTTTTCTGTAAAAAGCAATCAAAACATGCATTCAAAAACGCCGGATTACATGCCAATTCTGCGTTATATTCCGTATATGCCGGCAACATCTTATGTTCCTGATAAAACAGTGGCAAATCGGCCAACGCATCCTTTTGTTCCGGCTTGCCAAACGGCAACGCCAAAAAAGTTCCGCTCTTTTTCTGATACGCGGTAGCAGGCTTGCACTTTTCTTTCGCATCTTTATCTACCCATTCTGCCACGCTTATGTGAACCGCGGTGTCTTCGTATTTCAAATAATAGTAATTCTTGTAATCTTTAAAGAAATACTTTAATTCCCCATCATAAAAAGGTAACAGTAAATCAGTTTCTTTTTCCGTGACGGTAAAGACACAGTCATTCTGCATGAGTGAAATCGGAAACGGAAGCAACGGGAAATCAAAGGTGTATAACAGACCTTGTTCCAGCTTGATAACGGAAGGCTGCAGGCTTCCGGCAAAAAAATCTGCCAGCTTTGTTTTGTTATATAAGTGGAACAGACCAATCAAATCATCATGGTTGTGAAGTAACATCACATAACGCAGGGCATCGGCTTCCTCGGAGTTTCCGGTAAGGGTGGCAAGGCGGTATTTGCCCGCATAAGCTGCATAAACATCGGTTAATTCGCCGCCGGAGAAGGTATCTTCTCTGGTAAATCCGGCAGATTGCTCTATGGTTTTTTGCTTAAAATCAGGGAAGCTTGTGTACTTTTTAAACGGTAACAGGAGTTTATAAATATCTATGGTTCCTTCGATGTCAATTGCATAAGACAGGCAGTGGCGCTTGAACTTTTTGTTTAAGTACGGAATATCAAAGCCGGTGCCGTTGTAGTGGACCAGGCAGGAGTATTTTTTTACAAAATCCCGGAAAGAAGCCAGAACCTCTTTTTCTTCAGAATATTCATCACAGAACCACTGGATAAGGGTTGGTTCGCCGTTTTCTAAGCAGATGGCACCGATCAGGTAGAGATAGCTGGTATCCGCGGAAAGCCCGGTGGTTTCGATATCAAACAGCAGGGTGCCTTCCGGCAGGGAAAGCCCATGGATTTGTTCGGTGTTCAGTTTTGTACGGATGAGTTTCATGGAGTAGCCTTCCCTTTTGTGAGTATTGTTTATTCGCGGCATAATACTATAAATTGTCACATTTTGTATCAATCACAAGTATTTTATCATAAATCTTGCATTCTCTCAAGAAAAAACACTTCCTATTTGAACCAATGTTTGGTATAATAGAGTCAATAAAATGGCGATAGAATGGGGTGGGGTCATGCACTGGAGCAAATGTAAATTTTGCGGCACCGTATATCCAACAAAAAAGGTAGAAGTGGTTTGTAAAAATTGCAAGCCTATCGATGAAGCCTTGTTTTCTAAAATAGAGGCTTATTTGCAGCAATTCCCACACAGTAATGCCATGCAGATTGCAGAAGGCTGCCAGATTTCCGTATTGGAGGTTTTGCAGTATATAGACGAAGGAAGGCTTCAGCTTTCCAAAGGAGAGTTTAAACGGTTATGATTGCATTTATAGAAGGAACGTTAGTAAAAAAGACGGTGTCCACCGTAGTAGTGGCAACAGCTTCCGGCCTCGGTTACGAGCTGTTTGTGCCGGTTACGGACTTAGAGCAGATGCCTGCCAACGGAAGCAAGGTGTTATTGCACACCTATCTGCAGGTAAAAGAGGACGGAGTAGCCCTGTTTGGATTTTTAGAGGAAGAAGCTCTGCAGATTTTTAAGCTGTTAATTACGGTAAACGGCATCGGTCCTAAGGGCGCCATCGGTATTTTGTCCGGCATTTCCCTGGATGATTTACGGTTTGCGGTGTTGGCAGAAGACAGTAAAACAATTTCCAAGATTCCGGGTATTGGTCCTAAGACGGCGGCAAAGCTTGTGCTGGAACTTAAGGACAAGTTTAAGCTAGAGGATGCCATCGAAGCAAAACTGATTCATGGGGAACAGGCAGCAGGTAAGGGCAAGGCAGACAATGCAGATGCGGCCAGAGCAGCTGCAATGCGTGACGAGGCTGCCCAGGCATTGGTTGCCCTCGGTTATTCCATGACAGGAGCAGTAAAAGTGTTAAAAGAAACGGAAATTACAGAGTCTACAACTGTAGAAGAATTGCTGAAATTTGGCTTGAAGAATTTGTAATACAGAAAATCATGGGACTAAAGTCCTAAAATATCATTTAGTAAGTAAAAAAAGAACGGATGTAACAAAATGGCAAAAAGATTGATTACAACAGAACTCATGGAAGAAGACAAAAGAATAGAAGGCAGTTTAAGACCTCAGCTGCTGTCCGAATATATCGGGCAGGAAAAAGCAAAGGCTAACCTCAAAATATATATTGAGGCGGCAAAAGCCAGAGGGGAATCCTTGGACCATGTTCTGTTTTTCGGTCCGCCGGGACTGGGTAAAACTACCCTGGCCGGTGTTATTGCAAATGAAATGGGTGTAAATTTAAAGATTACTGCCGGACCGGCCATTGAAAAGCCGGGAGACATGGCGGCAATTTTAAATAACCTCCAGGAGGGCGATGTACTTTTTATTGACGAAATTCATCGTCTGAACCGGCAGGTAGAAGAACTTTTGTATCCTGCCATGGAAGACTTTGCCATTGATATCATCATCGGTAAGGGGGCAGCAGCAAAATCCATCCGCCTGGAGCTTCCAAAGTTTACATTAGTCGGAGCAACCACCAGAGCAGGAATGCTGACGGCGCCTCTCAGAGACCGTTTTGGTGTGGTAAACCGGTTGGAATTTTACACAACAGAAGAACTGACAGAAATCATTATCCGTTCGGCAGGGGTCCTTGGTGTGGAAATTGATCCGGATGGCGCAGTGGAACTGGCAAAACGCTCCAGAGGCACACCGCGACTGGCCAACCGTTTATTAAAAAGAGTCAGGGATTTTGCCCAGATTCAGTATGATAACCGCATTACCAAAGAGGTAGCGGATACGGCACTTAATTTCCTGGAAGTAGACAAGCTTGGGCTTGACCAGAGCGACCGGGCAATTATAAAAACGATGATAGATAGGTTTCACGGAGGCCCGGTGGGTATCGAAGCAGTGGCAACCACCATTGGGGAAGACCCGGGAACTGTAGAAGAAGTAAATGAACCGTTCTTAGTGCAACAGGGGTTGATTCTT
>JAZNXI010000027.1:0-12098 GCA_045593825.1 Lachnospiraceae bacterium | reverse complement strand
AGGGGTGGTTGCCTACTACATATGCAAATGGCTTGACGATGAGGATGTAAATGAACGGTAATAAGCCTGAATGGTCCGGTCTTGCCATTTTAAATAATTAGACAAGAAAACCCACGAGCTGCAACTCGTGGGTTTTCGATTTGTGCGATAATGGACACACTGATTTCTTTTGCCTATACATATGATAACATAGGTGAAAGCTTTTTTCAAGTGTATTTTGTAACCTGTTATTTCGTTTCTTCCGTTTTTTTCATTACTTTTTCCGCGCGGATATAATATTCCAAAAGCCGGATTAAATACTCCGGTGCATGGCGGTTGTCGCGTTCCCATTCGGTAACAGTGCGGTATGGAATGCCAAAATAATCGCAAAATTCTTTGCGGTTCATTCCGGTAGATTCACGTAATTCAATTATTTTCTTTTTGCAGTCCTTGTCCATAAGCTTCTCCTTACGAGTAGATAAAGTATATATTTATAGTAACATAAGCAAAAGATTTTTCAAGCATATTTTCATAATCCTCCTATCCTTTTCCGGACTTTTGTGGTACACTGATAGCAGAGTTTTTGCTCCACGATAAAGGAGGCTTCCATGACCAAATCCGAATTCGAAAAACATGCCATGGCGTTATATGCGTTCTGCGAATATCCGGCGGTGCGGTACAACATTTTGTACACCCTGTTGGATGTGCCTTATGAGGATGAGCGGCTGACGGAGCTTCGCAAAGAATTCCTGAAAAGCGACATTGTGGAAGAACTGTATTCGCACCAGAAAGCCAACGGCGGATGGGGACCACTCCGGAATAAAGATTATTCTGTGAAAACAAAGATTCCAACTTCCGGCGTAGGTATTGAACGGTGCCTGTATTTGGGATTAACCTTGGATGACCGGGACCTTCTTTTTATGGCAAGGGAATATCTGTTTTCCTTTTTGGAGGGTAATCCACCGGAGCCTGTGTTTGAAACCAATGAGCGGGCGGTTCCGTGGCAGAATGCTATTATCTGCAATTATTTAGAGGCAATTCAGTCTTATACGACGGAGTGTGATGAAACCTATAATCAGTGGCAGTATATTGCCCACCGGGCTTACGGCTTAGGAGAATATTCCTACGAGGCGGATGCGGCTGCCCAGCATGAGGTGTTTTTGACAAAGGAGAAGCGCCTGGTTCCCATGCAAAGTGAGATGTTGCTCAAACGGCGGGAACGGCTGGCACCGGGAATCGAAGATGCCATGCTGCGTCATTTAGGCGGTCATGCCAATATTCACGGATATTTTTGGGACAAGACGCCGGGGAAACTTCCGGAGGAGTTTAAACATAAGCAGATGCGGCGGTGGATGCACACCTTCAATTATATCAATCAGTTTAGAGGCTCTGCGTTGTATCTGGAAAATGCCGTGGAATGGCTGTCAGAACAGGCGGGAGCGGACGGTCTTTGGGACTGGGGACCGCAAACCAATGACCCGTGGGGCTATTTTGGCTACTTTTCCTGCAACCGTCACTATCAGCATAACCGGGTGGTGGACGGCAGCATGGAAATTTTGAAGTTTTTGAAAAAGTATTTGGACAATAATGAATAAAAGTTTGGAGGATTATCACATGAACAATTTTACTTATCACGTTTATACCGATGTACGTTTCGGAAAGGACCAGATTAACACATTGCCACAGCTTATTGCACCGCTTGGCAAAAAGGTTTTGCTTGTATATGGCGGCGGCAGCATCAAGAGAAGCGGCATTTACGATAAGGTTTATGAACTGCTTTCTGACTGCGAAATTTTCGAGTTATCCGGCATTGAGCCAAACCCAAAGATTGAGTCTGTACGCGAGGGCGTAAAGCTTTGTAAGGAGCACGGAATCGAGGTGGTTCTTGCTGTGGGCGGCGGAAGTGTCATTGATGCATCCAAGGTAATTGCGGCAGGTGCCAACTACGACGGAGATGCCTGGGATTTAGTAAAGGATAACAAAAAAATCGGCAAGGTGCTTCCGATTGTGGCAATCCTTACCCTGGCGGCAACCGGTTCCGAAATGAACAAGAATGCCGTAATTTCCAATATGACAACCAATGAAAAGCTGGGAACTTCTTCTCACTACTTTAAGCCGGTGGCAGCAATCTGCGACCCAACCTATCTGTTTACTTTACCGGCAAGCCAGACAGCAGCGGGTACAGCGGATATTATGTCCCATGTATTTGAACAGTATTTCCAGAAGACAGAGACGGCATATCTGACCGACCGTTTTGCGGAAAGCATTTTAAAGACCTGCATCAAGTATTGTCCGATTGCATTAAAGCAGCCGGATAACTACGAGGCAAGAGCAAACCTGATGTGGGCAAGTACCCAGGCGCTTAACAGCCTCATTTCCGCAGGTAAGGGCGGCGGCTGGACCTGTCACCCGATTGAGCATGAACTGAGTGCCTTTTATGATATTACCCACGGCGTGGGTCTTGCCATTGTAACTCCTCGCTGGATGCGCTACATTTTAAGCGATGCCACCGTAGAAAAGTTTGCAGAATATGCAAGAAACGTGTGGGATGTTCAGGAGGAAGATAACTGGAAAGCAGCCAACTACGGCATCGACGCTACCGAAGAATTTTTCCGTGACTGCGGTATTCCGATGAAGCTTTCCGAAGTGGGAATTGATGAGTCCAAGTTTGAGGCTATGGCAGAGGATGCCGTGAAGTTTGGCGGCCTTGAGTATGCTTATGTGGCACTGGATAAGCAGGACGTTATGGAAATTTTAAAGATGAGTTTATAGGAGCTTTGACATGAAATACAATATTGACCCGGAACTTGAGTTAATATCCAAAATTAAAATGCCGAACAATCCAAAATTGTTGCCGTTCATGAATGCAGCATGCCGGGCATTTTTATGCAAATCTGACGATAAAGTAACGGTAAAACGGTATGGTATGCCGGGTTACGGCGGCGCATCCTTGGTGGTGCATGTGATAGAGCCAAAGCAGGCGGAAAAGAAGGAAAAACCATTGCCGGGCCTGGTGTTTTTCCATGGCGGCGGTTTTATGCTTCGGGCGTCCGGCGGGCATTATAAAATAGCTAAAGCCTATGCGGAGAAACTGCCGTGTAAGGTGATTTATGTGGATTACCGGCTGGCACCAAAGCATCCGTTCCCGATACCGGCGGAGGACTGCTTTGCAGCCTATCGGTGGACCCTGTTTCATGCGGAACGGCTGGGTATCGATAAAAAGAAAATTTTTATCGGCGGAGACAGTGCCGGCGGCAATCTGGCGGCAGCAGTAACACTGATGGCAAGGGACAGAAAGTATCCACTGCCAACGGGGGTTCTTTTGATTTATCCGGTGACTGACCGTCGGATGAAAACTGCGTCCATGAAAAACTTTACCGATACCCCGGTGTGGGATGCAAAGTTGAACCGCACCATGTGGCAGTGCTATCTGGGAGAGAACGACCCACAGCCGGCAGAATATGCGTCTCCGGCAGAAGCAAAGTCTTTGAAAGACTTTCCGCCAACCTATATGGAGGTGGCGGAATTTGACTGCCTGCATGATGAGGGCGTGGCATTTTGCGAAAGGTTGAAAAAGGTAGGAGTTTCTACAGAACTGCATGAAATTAAGGGAGGCTGCCATGGCTATGAAACAGCGACAGGTTCCCTGTTGGTAAAGGCTTGTATGGACATGCGGATTGCATGGATGAGAAGAAAATGTAAGGAGAGCGGTCATGGGTTATATCGCAGAGTTAAGAAAGTATATCGGGCATCAGCCAATCCTTATGCCGGCAGGGTGCGCCATGATTTTAAACGAAAAGAAGCAGCTGTTGTTACAAAAAAGAGCGGACAACGGTTGTTGGGCGTATCCCGGTGGGGCCGTTGAACTTGGGGAGAGCTTTGAGGAATGTGCGGTCCGGGAAGTATTGGAGGAAACAGGGTTAGAATGTCTGGAGCTTCAGGAATTTAAAGTGCTTTCCGGCGCAAAAATGTACCACAAGTATCCGAACGGAGATGAAATATACAGCATTGAAATGGTGTTTTTATGTGAAAAATACCAAGGCGAGCTGAAGGTACAGGAGGAAGAAGTGACAGAGCAACGGTTCTTTGATTTGGACAACCTGCCGGAGAATATTTCCCCGCACCAGGTGGAAGTCATTCAGACGCTGGTGGAGAGGTATAAAGGAAAATAGTGATGAAAGAAGAAAATAGAATTCTGGAAGCCCTAAAATGCTGGGCCTTTGAGGATATTCGTATTATGGAGCAGTTTCATGAGGAATCTACCCGTCTGACTTATCATGTTTTGGCGGATGGGAAGCAATTACTTATCAAAGGACTTCCTGATGAAAAAACAGAAAACGTTATTAAAGGAAATACACTGGCCCATGAATATCTGGGTAATCAGAAGGAGATAGCACCAAAGCTGATATATACTTTAGATGGAGCTTCCTACATCAAACAGGATGACTACTGGTTTTATGTGTTGGAATGGATAGAGGGTGCTAACTTGCAGGAAACACCGGAGGATGAGTACGATTTGGCGGTTCTTGCAAGAAAGTTGCATTCGTTGAAGGATTACGAGTATCCTTCGGCTTTTGATGAGGACAAACAGCGGTTTTATGAATGGTTTTCGGACAAGTCTTTCAAAGCAGAGTTTGATGCAATTTTAGATGCTTTGCCGGACTTCGGTAAACTGGACCGTTGCCTGATTCACACGGACCTTGGACCACATAACAGTGTGCGGAATCAGCAGGGGCAAGTAATGCTCATTGATTTGGATGACGCAGGCATCGGCAGCAGATTTCTAGACCTGGGCTGGCCATTTATCATGCAGTTTGTGGACTTTAATCATGATACGGAAGAAATGCAGTATCGGTTTGATTTGGCACATGCATTTTTGAAGGGATACTATGGCAATAAAAAGCCGGAGAGAGCAGAATTTGACCTGCTTTGGCAAGGTGCCATTTACATGCACATTTCTTATATGCAATGCTATGGACCGTATGCCGTGGATTCTCTGTGGAAGATACTTAAATTTGGTATGGATCAAAAGGAAATCTTGTGGGAGATGTTATATGCTGAACCTATTTAAGAAAAAAGTACAAAAAGCAGATATCTCGGAAAATTTCTTTGAGTGCAAGCGAGATGGTCTTACCATTCGGGGTACCGAGTACCGCCCAAAGGGTGAAAATCTTCCGATAGCTATTGTAAGTCATGGTTTTATGGCATTTCAGGATACGGTACGGCACTATGCAAAGTTGTTTGCAGAGTTGGGTTTTGCGGCGTATTGTTTTGATTTTTGCGGTGGTTCTGTGATAAAAGGAAAGAGCGATGGCAAGACTACGGAAATGTCAGTTTTGACGGAAGTAAAAGACTTGGAAGCAGTGATAGCATATTCAAAAAGTCTGCCGTATACCAATGCCTGTGGCGTGACCTTAATGGGCTGCAGTCAGGGTGGTTTTGTTTCTGCACTGGTAGCAGCAAAACAGAAGGAGCAGATTGCAAAACTGGTGTTGTTTTATCCGGCATTGTGCATTCCGGATGATGCCAGAGCAGGTAAAATGATGTTTGCCAAGTTTGATTCGGAGAATATTCCTGAACTGGTAAATTGTGGTCCGATGAAATTGGGACGCTGTTACGTGGCAGATGTCATTGACATGAACCCTTATACAGAAATTGTGGAATATCCGGGCAAGGTTCTGATTGTACATGGAACAAAGGATAAGATTGTGAAGTGGGACTATGCAAAACGGGCCCATGATGCATACCTAAAATATAATCCGTCGGGGCTTTCACCGGAACAGAGAGTGACACTTCGGCTGGTTGAAGACGGTGCTCATGGTTTCTCCAAGAAGCATGATAAAATGGCTATGGAGGAAATTAAAAGGTTTGTAAAGAGATAAGTGCTGGAGGAACAGGCAATGAACCAAAAAGAATTTTTAAGCATTCTTTCGGTAGCAGAAAAATTAAAGTGCAATACCAGACATTCCGACACTTCCACCGGACGCAGGGAGAGCGTGGCGGAGCACAGCTGGAGACTGGCGTTGATGGCAATGTTATTAGAGGATGAATTTCCGGAACTTGACATGAACAAGGTCATAAAAATGTGCCTGATTCACGATTTGGGTGAAGCCTTTACCGGAGATATTCCAACCTTCTTAAAGACGGATGAGGACTCGGAAAAAGAGGACAACATCCTGCTTCGGTGGGTGGAGACTCTGCCGGAATTTCAGCGGGCACAGTTTAAAGAGCTTTTATCGGAGATGCTGGCACTGGGAACACCGGAAGCGAAACTTTACAAGTCTTTGGATAAAATGGAAGCGGTGATTCAGCACAACGAGGCGGATATTTCTTCCTGGCTGCCGTTGGAGTATGATTTGCAATTGACCTATGGGGCAGAGGAAGTAAAATGTGCGCCGTATATGATGGAGTTAAAAGCGCAGATTGACGAATGGACAAAAGAGAAAATAAAAGCAGCCGGTGGTAAACCGGAAGAAAAATAACAAGCGGGAGAATACGATGGAACTCTGGGATGCTTATTCAAAGGACGAGGAACTTGTCGGCCGTACATTGGTGCGGGGCGAAGAAATACCACAAGGCTTGTATCATCTGGTATGCGAGGTGTTGGTGCGACATACCGATGGCAGCTATTTGTGCATGAAGCGCTCCGTGAAAAAATGGAATTACGGCGGCTGGTACGAAGCTACGGCAGGTGGTTCAGCCCTTGCAGGTGAAGATAAGTGGCAGTGTGTGGAACGGGAACTTTTTGAAGAAACCGGTCTGGTCTGCCATGCGTTTGAGGAAGTGAATTGTTCTGTGGAAGAGCGGAAACAGGCATTTTTTTACAATTTCGTATGCACAGTGGAGTGTGAAAAAACTTCTGTTAAATTGCAGGAAGGTGAAACGGAAGGTTACCTTTGGATGAGCGAGGAAGAGTTTAAAGAGTTTGTCAATTCGGATAGAATGATACCGTCCAATCGAAGGAGATATGAAAAGTATTTTCAGAGGATGGGGTATGTGAAATGAGAGGTGAAAGGGCTGCCATGAGGCAGCCCTTATTTTATGTTGAAAATTAACTTAGTGTGGTCTAAGAAAGTGCCAAAAACAATATTGACACCACAAGAGAGATGAGCTATAATAAAATAAAACAGTGGTTCGAATCAAAGAACTCGTGTTGCAAATTGGCAAATGATACGTTATAATATTATTAGTAACTGAGGTGAGGGTATGCGTAAATTAAAGGTCTATTTGGATACATCAGTTATCAGTCATTTGGCACAAGAAGATTTGCCGGAAAAAATGGCAGACACCTTAAAACTGTGGGAAATGTTTAAGGATGAAAAGTATGAGGTATATTTATCTACGGTTACATTGGAGGAAGTAGATGCTTGTCCGGAACCTAAACGAAGTATTCTAAGAGGGTTCTTAAGTCAGATTGATTTTATTTTGCTTCAGGCCACAGATGAAGTTATATCGGTTGCAAGACAAATTGTTGAAATGGGCATTTTGACAATGAAAAGCTTTGACGATTGTCGGCATATTGGTGCAGCGGTAGTCAGTGAGTGCAATTGTATTATTTCGTGGAATTTTAAGCATATTGTAAATATCAAGACGATACAGGGAGTAAGGGCAATTACCAATTTAACAGGATATAAGGGTATCGATATATTAAGTCCTACTGTGCTTTTAGAAAGCGAGTGATGATTTTGGAAAAACCTATTTTAAGTCCTAATTTTACAATTGATGATATTCACAAATTACGTGAATATAACTACCATGTTACAAAGAATATGACAGTACATGAGCAGATGGAGTATTATAATGCAAAAGGTAATGCTTTTTATGAGGAGATTATAGAAGAACGTATGCGTAGAAAGCAAGAAGAAAATGCAGATGATAACCAATAGAGCATGGGTTTACCATGCTCTATTTCACTATAAACAGGAGAAAGAAAACATGATATCTTTAGAAAACTACCTAAATAATCCCTGCTCATCCCTGTCAATTCCCTATTGGAAGGCAAAGAACATTTCTATTCCTGACAATATGAAAATTGTACACGAAAGCAGTTTTTCGGCTGAATTGCTAAATGAATACGAGGTGGAAACTTATTTTCGCCTGTATCATTCCATGAAGAAGCTGGCTAAACCGGAGTCAGAGGGCTATGAAATCGTAACTGCTTCACCGGAAGATATAGAGAATATTGTATCGGTAATTAATAGTTCTTATACTGACTTACAGGTAAGCGTAGAGCAAATCCAAAGCTACACCCAAACACCGGTATACCGTCCGGAATTATGGATTCTGGTAAAAGAATTGTCAACCGGAACTTGTGTTGGTTGCGGCATCGCAGATTTTGACCCGGAGGCAGCAGAACTGATTTTAGAGTGGATTCAGGTACTGCCGGAGCATCGGGGAAAGAATATCGGAACTGCCATTGTAAAGGAGCTTTTATGGCGGGGCAGAGAGTATGTCAAATTTGCAACGGTATCCGGTAAGGTGGAAAATAAAACAAAGCCGGAAGCGTTGTACAGAAAATGCGGATTTACCAGCAATGATGTATGGCATGTTTTGCGTAAGAAGTAATTAAGCATCGCTTTGGGAGAACTCATAGGCTATGACAAAAGAAGAAATCAAACTCAGACAAATTACTAACCAATATTTGATAAACCCTGCTCCAAAGTTGCAGGTAGTCCGGGATTTATGTGGTGTTCAGGCCCAGTTTATGACCAATGCCCTGCATTCCTTAAAGATTCGGTGCAGTGATTATGACGAGGCTGCAGTAGCAGATGGTTTAGTAAAAAACTGGACGGTGCGGGGCACGGTGCATGTGTTTGCTGAGGAGGATTTACCGCTGTTTATTCATTGCAATAACGGTGCTGATTACCGCAAAAATGAGTGGAACGGCTATTCCTTCTGGAACCAGCGGGACAAGTGGGCCTTGACGCCGGAACGGCAGAAGTACTTAGCGCAGGTGATTTTGAATGCCTTGGAGAAAGAACCCTACACACGGGAAGAACTAAAGGAAATCTGCCGCGGGGCCGGAATGACGGAATCAGAAGAAAGCAGCATGTTCGACCAGTGGGGCGGCGGTGTCAGGGAGCTTTGCGAACGGGGTTTTATGAATTATGTAGTGCAGGAGAAAAAGGCATTCTGCTTGTCGCCGGAATTTGTACCGGTTCCTGAAGAAGAGGCAAAGCTGGAGCAGGCAAGAAGATATTTTACCAATTTTGGTCCTGCCACTATACACGATGCCATGTACTATTTTCATACAACAACCTCTCAGGTGAAACAGTGGCTGAAGCAGCTTCCGGTGCAGGAAACAGAATGTGACGGAAAGACCTATTATTACATAGAAAACGGAAAAAGCTATCATCAAGAAATGCCAAAGTGCCTGTTTTTAGCGGGCTTTGACCAGCTGATGCTGGGGTATGAAAAAAAGGAAAGTCTGTATCTTCCGCAGGAGCATTTGCGCAAGATTTTTAACCTGGCGGGCATTGTCATGCCGGCGCTTATGATAAACGGACAGGTTGTGGGCAAATGGAAGCAGAAGAACGGAAAACTCACAGTGGAGCCGTTTGACAAGGTCAGGGAAAAAGAGAAGAAAACAGTAAAAGAAAAAGCGGAAACGCTGTGGAATGACTTAAAAAAGATAGAATTTTTATAGAAAATAGAATTGTTTTATAGTATTATGAACAATTGAAAGTATGTGAATGACAACGAAGGAGAGTCACTATGGAGTTCAAAGGATATACCTACGGCCACGGGGCTAGACGGGGCGAATACCGTTCCGAGGATGGAATCAGGTCTCAGGAATTATTATATCAGACCGGCATCAACTGGATGTGTCTGGCATTAAGCCTCACTCAGGAGACTGCTCACAGCACAAAGATTGAGTTTGATTTTGGGCGCAGCAGCTCTGACCGCGACATTATTGCAGCTATTGAGCGGGCGCATAAAAATAATATCAAGGTTTGTTTAAAACCAATGGTAAACTGTCGGGATGGTGTATGGCGCGCCTACATCAACTTTGCGGATTCCGATTTTGCAGGCCGTGACCCTTACTGGGACAAGTGGTTTGAAAGCTACGGCAATTTCATGAAGTATTATGCAGAATTGGCGGAGGAAACCGGCTGTGAGATGCTTTGTATCGGTTGCGAAATGTGCGGTACCGAGCGTAAGGAATCCCACTGGAGAAACTTAATTGCAGAGATTCGTAAAGTTTATTCCGGCAAGCTTATCTACAACACCAATCATGGTCATGAGGATGATGTAAAGTGGTTTGATGCGGTGGATTATGTTGGCACCAGTGCGTACTTCCCGGTAGCAAAGGAGGGCGGCGCATCCTCTGAAGAAATGCAGCAGGCCTGGTTAAAAGTACGGGATGACATGTACAAAATTTATCAAAAGTGGCAGAAGAAGGTGGTATTCATCGAAATCGGCTGCCGCAGCGCCAAGGGCTGTGCCACCATGCCGTGGGATTTTCAGCATAGAGATTTTCCTCACGATGAGGACGAGCAGGCGAACTTCTTTGATTCCTGCCTCAAAGTGTTTGGCGACCAGGAATGGTTCGGCGGCGTATTCTGGTGGGATTGGAGCACTTTTATCTATGATGATAAGGAAACCGCAGAAAAAGACAATGGTTTCAATATTCACTTGAAAAAGGCGGAAGATGTGCTGAAAGAGTGGTATGCGAAGCTGTAGTGATGAGGTGCATGAAAGTGGCTTGACAAAGTCCAAAAGATAATGTTATATTGAAACTGATATTAGACGAAAGGTCTGATCCACGCTTGTTAGGGAAAATAGTTTCCTTAACAAGCGTTTTTTATTTTCAAAGGAGGTTTATGATGGATTTTAAGTACATGCGAATTCAAGGCAGAGAGTTATCTTATGTTACCCAGTACCCTAAAGGGATTTTTGGAATGTGTTGGCGAATGATATATGACGGAGTGATGAACGAAGAAGATGCAGAAATATTCCGTGAAATTGACCGCTGGTTTGTAGAAAACTTACCGGAACCACCGATGTGTAAAACCGGTGACCAGCGTGTTATTACCTTTTTCAAAACTGAGTCGACGGAGGAGATGATAAGACATATCGAGCCTGCTATGGCACTGCTTGACAAGTACAATCATCCGTATGATGTGGTGTATACTAATTTTGTAGGAAATATTGTATACGAGGATGAGTTTCAGGTGGCGGTAAGTCTGGATTAATTTTTGGTAATGAACTATTGAGAAAATCCGCGGATTGCGGTAAAATAAAAGTAATAAACTTATGGGTTTACAAAAGCGAAAGGAGTTTACATTTATGGACAAAATGGATCCGAAATACGCACCGCTGTTTACGCCGTGGAAAATCGGCAACGTGGAAATTAAGAACAGAATCGTTCTTTGCCCAATGGGCGGAACTTCCCTGTTCGGTTGGATGGAGCCAAACCACTTCGACAAGGAGGCGGCAAAGTTCTTTATTGAAAGAGCAAAGAACAATGTAGGTCTCATTATTCCGGGTATTGCACCTTTAAAGGATACCATCGGAGGAAGATGGCTGTGGCAGAACAAGAAGATGTTCAAGGACTTAAAGCCGTTCATGGATGAGATTCATGAGACAGGAGCAAAGCTGTTTGTGCAGCTTACCGCAGGTATGGGACGTTCCTGGGCTATTACCGACCATCTGGTAATGTTACATAACAATCCGGTACTGGCGGCTATTGCAAAGCCAATCATCGACGTCAGATACCAGTCTGCCAGCCCAAGCGTACTGCCATCCCGCTGGTCCGACAAGGTGACCTGCCGTGAAATTACCCGTAAAGAAATTCAGGATATTATTGATGCTTATGCAAAGACCGCTCTGCTTTGTAAGGAAGCAGGCGTGGACGGCGTGGAAATCCATGCGGTTCACGAAGGCTATTTGCTTGACCAGTTTACATTAAAATACACCAATAAACGTACCGATGAATACGGCGGCTCCTTTGAAAACCGCTACCGTTTTGCTACGGATGTTGTTAAAGCTATTAAGGCTGCTTGCGGACAGGACTTCCCGGTTTCCCTGCGTTATTCCGTAGTTTCCAAGGTAAAGGACTTTTGCGAGGGTGCGGTACCGGGTGAAGAATTTGTGGAAATCGGCCGTGACATGGAAGA
>JAZNXI010000026.1:0-13867 GCA_045593825.1 Lachnospiraceae bacterium | reverse complement strand
AGTTGGGGGGGCAACTTGTCTTCCTAAGACCGCTTGGCCTCCGACTTACTATTGTTCCGGGTAAGGTTCCGACGATGCGTTGCTGTGTGTATAAGGAACGCGCAATTTTAGGAGAGAGAGTAAAGCTTGCCATGGGCGGTGATGCTTCGGACCCGAATGTAATTCAGGTAATTGACATTGCCTGTGATGAATGTCCGGCGGCCGGCTATGAAGTGACGGCTTCCTGCCGCGGATGTCTGGCAAACCGTTGTGAGGACGTATGTAAGAGAGGGGCAATTTCCTTCGACCATAACCATGTGGCCCACATTGATAAATCCAAGTGTGTGGAATGTGGCATGTGTGCCAAGGTATGTCCGTATGCAGCTATTGTAAACAGAAAACGTCCTTGCCAGATTGCCTGCAAGGTAAAGGCTATTAAAATCAAAGAGGATAATGCGGCAGCCATTGATAACGAAAAGTGCATCCAGTGCGGTGCATGCGTATATCAGTGTCCGTTTGGTGCAATTCAGGATAAATCCTATATTTTAAATGTGATTGACCTGATTAAAAACAGTAACAATAATAAAGATTATAAGGTATATGCTTTGGTGGCACCATCGATTTCCAGCCAGTTTACCTATGCAAAGCTTGGCCAGGTTATTTCCGGACTCAAGGAGCTTGGATTCCACACGGTAATTGAGGCGGCTCTCGGAGCGGATATGGTAGCCATGGAGGAATCCAAAGAACTGGTGGAAAAAGGCTTTTTAACCAGCTCCTGCTGTCCGGCATTTGTACAGTATATTAAGTCGGCATTTCCTGAACTGGTGCCATATATTTCCCACAACATGTCTCCAATGGGAGTACTGGCAAAATACATAAAAGATACGACCAAGAACGCAAAAGTTGTTTTTATCGGACCATGTACCTCTAAAAAGGCAGAGGCACAGCTGGAACATGTAAAGGATTATGTGGATGCGGTGCTGACCTTTGAAGAACTGCAGGCACTTATCGACAGTAAGGATATTGACATTACCGCCCTGGAGGAAGATGTCCTTGACAATGCATCCTATTTCGGCCGTATTTTTGCCCGTTCCGGCGGTTTGACGGATGCGGTGGTACAGGCGTTAAAGGAGCAGAATTTAGAGTTTGATTTAAAGGCTGTAACCTGTGACGGCATTGAGGCCTGTAAGATGGCACTGTTAAAGAAGAGCAAGAACGTGCTGGATGCCAATTTTATCGAAGGTATGGCATGTGTCGGCGGTTGTATCGGTGGTGCCGGATGCTTAACCCACGGGGAAAAGAACAAGGCAGAAGTTGACAAGTACGGAAGAGAAGCCTACGAAAAGACGATTTCCGATGCTATATCGCTGTTGTAGTATGATAGTTATATGGTTGAAATTTGACGCATCCAGGTAAAAAAAGTGCGGTACAAATTTTATGGCTCCTAATTTATAATACAAGCAAAGAATTCCGTAATGGAAAGGAGTCTGAATATGAAAATTAAGAAATATGCAATGATATTCTGTACCATAGTTGCTCTTGGGTGCGGTTTGATTGCCTGCGGAAAGGGCGGAGAGGATACACCGGAAAATACTCCGACAGCAGTGCCGACTAAGGCAGCTGAACCGACGAAGGAACCAAAACCGGTGCATAAGCCTACAGCAACAGAAGTCGTGGCAGATATGGTAATCGGATGGAATCTCGGTAATTCCCTGGACAGCTTTGTGGCAGGTCAGACCGGACTTACGACTGAAACCAGCTGGGGAAACCCATACAGTACCAAGGCAATGATTGACGGCATTAAGGCGGCCGGATTTAATGCAGTCCGTGTTCCGGTGACCTGGTATAATCACATGAACCCATCTACAAATGAGATTGATAAAGAGTGGATGGACCGTGTGGAAGAAGTAGTGAATTATGTGCTGGATAATGATATGTATTGTATCATTAATGTGCATCATGATACCGGTGAAAAGGGCTGGCTGAAGGCTTCCGAAAACGGTATCGATACCAAGAAAGCAAAGTTTAAGGCAATCTGGGAGCAGGTTTGTGAACGCTTCGGAGATTATGGCGATAAGCTTTTATTTGAAGGCTTTAATGAGATTTTAGATGAAGAAAGCAACTGGACAAAGCCGGGCGAAGAAGCAGGTAAAATTACAAACGAGCTGAATCAGTTGTTTGTGGATACGGTACGTGCCTCCGGTAAGAAGAACGCTACCAGATGTTTAATTGTAAACACCTATTGCGCCGGTGCAAATAAAGATGTATTGAAGTATTTTGTTTTACCGGAAGATACGGTGGCTGATAAGCTTATTGTGGAAGCACATATTTACCAGCCGTATTATTTCACTTCCGAAGTTTCTCCGGATGTTACAGACTGGGCAAACGGAAAGCCAACCTTGGAGTCTTATATTTATAACATGTACGAAAACTTCGTAAAGAAAGGCACTCCGGTTATTATCGGCGAGTTTGGTGCGGTGGATAAGGATAACTTAAAGCCTCGTATGTCCTGGCTGAGATTTTTTGTGGATACCTGCTGCAAGTATGGTATTAAATGCTTTTGGTGGGACAACGGAAATGCGGCAGAATATGAAATTTTCGACCGTACTACATTAGAAATTACAGAGCCTGAGCTTTTAGAAGTTATGATGACAGAAGCAACTGGCGGTACCTATATTTTCCCTAAGGTTGAAGAACCGGAAGAACCTAAGGAAAAGGATCCGAATCTTTGTGCCAATAAGAACAGCTGGAGTAATTATATCAACTCCGGAAACGGCGCTGCGGGTAATGTAAAAATTACCGATAACGGTGTACGGGTTTCCGTAGAAAAGCCGGGTGGCAATGCCTGGGATGTTCAGTTCTCCTATGTGGGACTTACATTTGAACAGGGTGTAACCTATAAAATTTCCTTTGATTATACCGGTACTCCTGCACAGACAATGAATTTCCATATGATGCAGAATTATGATCCGTATGTAACATACTCAACGGTTGCACTGGAATATAAAGAAGAAAGCCAGACCTATGAAGGTACTTTCACCATGACGGAACCAACGGATAAGAACTCCAGAATTACCTTTGACTGCAGTGCCAGTGAATGTGGCATACCGTATTCGGTACTAATTGAAAATCTGGTTTTACTGAAGATGGAAGAAGTAACGGAAACAACAGAAAATACACAGTAAGTATAAACCCTCTAAAAAAGAACCGGCAATTTACTGCCGGTTCTTTTTGTATTCCGATGGCAAAGTGCCAACATATTTTTTGAACTTCTTTGTGAAGTAATCCGTATTGGTAAAGCCGGATAATTCACAGGTTTGCGCCACGGAAAAGCCTTTTTCCAAATAGTCTTTGGCAAGTTCAATGCGGCGTTCATCCAGATAGGCATTAAAGTGCTTACCGGTTTCCTTTGCAAACAATTTCCCCAAATAGGCACTGTTATATCCGAATATTTTGGCAATGGAATCCAGCTTTAACGGAGCTGATAAATTCTCATCGATATATTGACAGATACGTTGACAAGGGCTTGCCTGGGAAGAATCTTTGATGTAGGCAATGGCTTTTTGCAGCTGGCGGATAAAATAAGAGACGCTTTCAAAAAGAAAGTGGTCTGCATACAGCCGGGCAGTAAATTTGTCTTTATCTGCGATTTCACATGTAAGCATTGGATATTGGTCAAGCAGCTTGGAAGTCACCTGGGTATAGCAATTCAGCAGAATGAATCCTATGCTGTCTCTCGGAGGTTTGCGGCGTATAAAGTAGTTTGTTAAGGCAACAAATTCCTGCTCTACCTTGGCCGGTTCCAAAAGAAGGACCTGACATAACAGGTTTTCCGTAAAGGTAATCAGATTGAAATCTTCAGAGGAGGAACCGGTTTGCCGGATTTCATCTGCATATAACAAATTACTTGTTCCGCTTTTATAGAAGTAAATATGCTCGGCAACCGATTGTACTTCCCGATACAATGTGTTTAATTCTGCAGGTGAGTCAGCTTTGGAACTGAAAATTGCGGTGAATACGTTGTTATTTTTGGTTTCGTTCCAATAAGAAGTCAGTTGCTTTTTGATGGCCTGTTCCTGGGCAGGGCTTGTTATTATAATTATCCGGCGGTTACCGGAAACCGTTGCGGTAAGAACATTTTTTTCCGGAAGGGAGAAGAGGGCATTATCCGCCGTCTGTTCCTTAGATTCCTCTGGTAAAAGAAGAACAAGCCGAAAATAGCCGGATGTCAGGCCAAGATGGTATACGGTTTCCATTTCTGCTGTATAAGTCATGGCACCGGTAAGTATTCCGGATAAAATGTTGCTTTTTGCCATGCCTGCCGGTTGGTCGGAATAGATGGAAACCAGTTGTTCTTTGTGCAGTTCGTCCAGGGATTTTTGCACTGCCTCGGTTAATTGCTCCGGGTCCACCGGTTTTAACAGGTAGGAGGTAACACCATAGTCGATGGCGGATTTTGCGTATTCAAAATCCGAGTAACCACTTAAAATGATAATACGGCCGGAAAAGCCCTGTTCCCTGGCTTTTTGGGCAACGGACAGGCCGGACATGGTTTCCATATGGATATCCAGAAGCACCAAATCAGGATTTTCTTCTTCAATTATTTTCAGACCTTCCGGTCCGTCCTCGGCTTCTAAAAACTCGGTAAATCCATACTTGGCCCAGGGAATTACCAATTGCAGACCTTTTCGGATGAGTGGTTCATCGTCAATGAATAATACTTTCATGTTACACCTCTTTGTATGGTATCTTTATGGTGGCGGTAGTGCCTTGTCCCGGCATGCTTTCAAAATACAGACCGTAATCTTCGCCGTAATGGAGTTTGATACGGTTATTTACGTTGTGGATTCCGATGTGGGAGGTGGAAACCGTTTCCCGGTAAGCGGAAAGGGCAGCGTTCATTTCTTCCAGTTTTTCAGGAGGAATGCCACAGCCGTTATCGGAGACGGTAATAACCAGTTCCCCGTTTCTGAGCAGAACATTAACATTTATTTTTCCGCCTTTTTTCTTGGTAGAAAAGCCATGAATCACGGAATTTTCCACAATCGGCTGGAGTAAAAACGGTAGGATAGAGCAGTTTTTCGGATTCAGGTTCGGATGAATCTGAATGGAATAATTCAACTTGTCCTGAAAGCGGAAGTGCTGGATTTCTAAATAGGATTCCAGGTATTCCAATGCTTTTGCCAGGGTGGTACTGGACGCAGGAGCATCCAAAGCATACCGGAGGGTTTGTCCCAGCTTCAGAATAATATTATTCAGTTCCGTCTGGTTGGAAAGCAGTGCATGCATGCGGATGGTTTCCAGTGTATTAAACAGAAAGTGTGGATTTATCTGGCTTGCCAGCAGTTCAAACTGGATTTGCTGCTGCCGCAGGGCCAGTTCATCCTTTTCCTTTTGTTCTGTGAGAATTTGAAGATGCAGTTCCTGAATGCCCGTGATGGTGGTTTTCATATCCCGGAACAGCTCGCCCAGTTCATCGTTGCCGATAAATTCACCTTCGATGGAAAGATTTCCCTGTGCAATCTGATGCATTTGTTCACGCACTGCCAAAAGACGCCTGGTGTAGGTGTTGGAAAAGGCAGTAAATAGCAATAACGGAACCAGTGCCAAAATTACGATAATCGCAGAGATAACCAACAGGGTTTGTGTTATCTGACGGTTATCATGGCTGATTGTGATAATGTGAAAGGTTTCGGAGGAAGAAAACACTTTTAAGGTACTTTCCTGGCCGAACACTTTTTTTCCGTCCAAAAGATAAGTGGATGTTGTATAATCCTCTAAATCCGATTTTAGGGTAAGTAAAAGCAAATCCCCGGTTTTTTCTTTGTTGGTGGAGTAGAATACGATGTTGTCGCTTAAGGTCAGATAAGTAGCCTGCTGCCGGTTGTGGTTCATGGAAGAAAGGTAGTTGTTACTGATTCCGATGACTAAAACGGCGTAGTTTTTTGTGTTCGGAAGCGTAATTTTTCTTAGCAGGTACAGGTTTGCTGCCGAGGAAAAGGAAGGGGTATCCATCCAGGTTGTTTCGGCAGGGTTTTGTGATAACGTCCGGTACCAGTCGGTAGTTTTGATTTCGGGAGTGATGGTATAGTATTTACCGGAGGAAACCAGGGTCGGATTGTCAATGTACAGACGAAGGTCGGTGATTTCCGCGTGGTTATTGCCAAACTCCTCCAGAAGAGTAAAATTGCGGTAAGCGGTATAGACTTCGTTGGAGGAAACATAATCGGTTGCAATGATTGTTTGCAGGGACTCGTCGGAAGCAATAATATTGGCGATGGAGGTGGTTAAACTGGTAACCGACATTAACATGTTACGGTTTGCCTGATTGGCCGCAGAAATCTGCGAATCTGCCAGGTTCATCATTTTTTCATTGGTATCGGTAATAAGAAAGATGCCAAGAATGGTTACCGGAAGAATCGCGCAGAACGTATAAAACAGAAATAATTTCTTTTTTAAGTAGAGATTATTCAATTTTTGGGTGAGGGCATGCAGAAACCGTTTCATGTTTTTCTCCTGTAGTATGATACTTTAATACTATCAAATATGAGTTTTTTTGTCTATGCAAAAATAGGCAAATTGTGATATGATAAAGCTGTAAGAAACGGACGTAGAATACGTTTGGGAGAAGGGGTTTAAAATGAATAAAACAAATTGTAATAAAAGAAATAAAAAATGGATGGGATGTTTGCTTCTTGTACTGCTTGTGTGTGTCTGCGGGTGTGGACGGAAGCAGCAGGAGCCTTTAGAACTGGACGTGTTTGCGGGCAGGGCAAATTATCAGGGCGAGCAAAAGGGCTGGTATGCCAAAATTGTGCAGGATAAGTTTAATCTGAAACTGAATATTATTGCACCGAATGTGTCCGGCGGAGGAAATCTTTTGTTTGAATCCCGTTTGACGGCCGGAAAAGTCGGGGACATTGTTATTACATCTTATCAGAACATGAAGGAATGTGTGGCGGCGGAAGCTTTGGCGGACCTGACTCCTTATTTGGAAAAAACCACATATTTGAAACAGTATCTGGACGTGATAAAACAGATGAATGTGCAAAACGGATATGCGGATGCAATTTATATTATTCCGACTTCCATGTCTTCCATGCCGGCGACAGAGCCTGTTTTGTACGGAGACAAGCCGGAATTTGCATCGTATCTGCCATGGAGCTATTATAAAGAGCTGAATTACCCTGTAATAGAAAATGAAGAAGAACTGTTAAATGTTCTGGAACAAATGCAGGAAAACCATCCGGAAACGGCAGACGGAAAAAAAGTATATGCATTTTCCCTGTTTAAAGACTGGGATGTGGAATATATGAGTCTGGCTGCCAATATGGTAAAATCCTACGGATATATAGATACCACGGATTCCATTTTTTCCTCGGCAGATTTAGAAGAACTACAGTATCTGTCAGATAAGGACGGTATTTATTACCGGATGCTTCATTTGTACTTTGAAGCAAACCGTCGGGGACTTTTGGACCCGGAATCCGGTGTGCAAAGCTTTGATGTGATGTATGAAAAGGCCAGAAAACGTCAGGTGTTATATTTATGGTGGGCATGGATGCTTGGAAATTATGATGACGGCAGCCATGAGGAACGGCATGTGTTTATTCCGGTAAGTGATGCTCCGGTGGTTTGTGAGGGCTTCAGTACATACGGTGACGGTTATGCCTATGCCATCGGAAAAGATACCAAAGACATAAAGCGTGTAGTGGAATTTTTAGACTGGATGGCCTCTCCGGAAGGTATGATGTATTACGGAGCCGGAATAGAAGGTGTCAGCTATGTTTACGATGATAACGGAAAACCGAAGTACACCAATTATTCCAATGAGGCTTGGATGAATAACGCAGAATTGGAGGAAACCTACGGCGGAGGTTCCTATACCGAAGGCTTTTGTCAGTTCAACGATACGATTGTACAGCAAAAGGACATTAATCCTGAAACGGGAGAGTCCTTTTACTCCGAGAACTGGACAACTACCATCAAAAACAATTACGGGGTAGTGGCACAACAATGGGCAGCTCGGTTTGGGGCCGTATCTCCGGCAGAATATTTGAAAAATAATCAGTTGCTGGACGTGTTTGTGAAAACTGATTATGTTGCCGGTGAAGAATCGGAGCAGCTATTAATTATCCGGGAAAAGTGTGCGGCCCTGATTAAGGAATACTCCTGGAAGATGGTGTTTGCGGAAGATGAAGAACAATTTACCGGCTATTGGGATACACTTTTGGCTTTATTGTATCAGAACGGATATGAGCAGGTAGAAGCTGCGGATTTGGATATTATAAAAGAAATGAGACTCCGTCGGGAGGAAATGCTGCATCCGGAGCGGTAAAAAGTCTAATTTTTACGGGTGCGTCTAAAGTTGTGAGGGTGTGTTTTTCGGAATAAATTCTTTATACTGTCAATGTAAGATGATTAACCTTAGGAGATAGATTGGTTAAGGAGGAGATTGATATGGTAATGAAGAAATTATTCAAAAAAACAGTGGCAACATCCATGGCTGCGGTGCTGGCATGCGGAATGATTGCCTGCGGCACAAAGGATACCGGTGAAGAAAATAATCAGGAAAAGAATCCTGCAGATGCAGCCGGAACAGAAAATGGCGAAAATACAGATTCTGATAGTCCGTATCCTGTGTTAAAAGACAAAGACGGTAATGTATATGATTTGGGCGGCATGGAAGTAATCATCCGTGACTGGTGGTCTTCCGGAGATGAGCCTGAACCACAGAATGCATATGATGAAGCACGGAAGGAATATCTGGACTGGATTCAGGATACTTACAATTTTAAAATCAAGATGCTTGCTATCGGTGACTGGTCAAGTGCTCCCGGGGATTTTGTAAATTATGCATCCACCGGCGGAGATGAAAACTATGTATTTACCGTATGGCAGGGTACTTCCATAACTGCGGCTATGAACAGCGGACTCATGTATGACTTATCCAAGCTGGATTGCCTGGATTTTACAGAGAAAAAGTGGGTGAGCGGTGTACATAACCTGTTAAGTAATAAAGAAGGTATTTACGGCATGAATGCCAACACTCCGGAACCAAGAGCCGGTGTATTCTTTAACAAGAGATTAGTGAAAGAAGCAGGTATTGAGCCGTCAGATCTTTACAAGTGGCAGGAAAGCGGCGAATGGACCTGGGAAAAATTCGAAGAAGTATGTGCTGCAGTCCAGAGAGACGTTGACAGTGATGGTGTTGTAGATATCTATGGTGAAACTTCCCAGAGAATCCAGGTGTATTCTGCAGCGGTTTATTCCAATGGCGGCGAATTTGTAGGTAAGGATGAAAACGGAAATTATGTAAATGAACTGGAATCTGCTCCAACCTTAGAAGCTTTAAACTGGGGTGTTGATTTAATTAACAAGTATGAACTTCCGGTTTCCGCAGAAGCAAACTGGGATTATTATGTAACCGCCTTCAGAGAAGGAAAAGCGGCTTTCTGTGTAGATGACGCTTACCGTTTCAATGACTTTGCCGAAATGGAAGATGACTGGGGCTTTGTCTGCTTCCCTAAGGGACCTAGAGCTACCGACTATACAAACTGCTATCAGGATAATGTGTTGATTATTCCTGCCTGCTACGGGGATGAAAAGGCTTGGAAGATTGCCTTTGCGTATAACTTATATACCAATCCGATTCCGGGTTATGAAGACTACGAAGGATGGCAGAGCGGTTATATGACAAAGAGTAAGGATATCGAGTCTGTGGAACTGACATTGGCAAGAATGACAAAGAACGGTATGATTACTTATCATTCCATGGTTCCGGGCATTGAGCTTGGCGAAGATATTCTTTGGACTTTGGGTTATCCGGATGAAAACGGTGAACTGGCTACACCTGCACAGCGTGCAGAGGGCCTTCGTAATGCATGGGAAACCAAGATTAATGAAGCTAATAAATAAATTTTTTGTGCAGGGCTGCCTTAGGGCAGTCCTGTTTTTATGTCACAGAAATTTCACATAAGTTTAAGCCCTGTTTTGTTGCCTTTTCCGATATGTTGTAGTAAAATTAATGCAAGATACTATAAATAAAATGTTTTACGTTTACATACAGAAAGGAATAGAAATGGAAAAGAAATTTACATTTCAGGGGCATACCTTTGATGATGAAAAACAGCTGATTGCGGCAAAGAAAGAAGCGGAGGCGGTGGAATATCTCCGTTCAAAAACCGACTTTGGCAATATGAATAACTTAAGAAAGCTGTATGACCGCATTCTGGACAGGGATATGATGGAGACTGTAGTAGGTATCGGGTTTTTAAAAGAAATCAGGGAAACCCTCATTGCTTCCGGTATGTTTAAGGAGGAGCAAATCCGTCCGGTACCGCTGCTTCCTGAGGTAAAAAAGCTGAAAAAAAGAAAAGAAACCCAAAAGAGAAGCAGGGAGCGCACGTTGCTGGAGCGCTGTGAACGTCAAAACACCATTCTTAAGACCGTATGCTTTTTCCTGGTAGTAATCGTGATTGCTATGTTTGCGATTGTACTTACCGGAACCCGTTCACCGTTAGCCGTACGCTACGAGGAGCAGATTCTGAATAAATATGCTTCCTGGGCGGAAGAATTACAGGAAAAAGAACTTTATTTGCGGGAATATGTAAGAAAGCTGGAAGAACAGGGCATAGAGGTGCCGGGCTGGGAAACAGAAGAGTCTTCCGGAGAAGAAAGTGAGACAGAAAGGGAATAATCTATGGAACAAATAAAGATTTTAGTGGTAGACGACGAGAGTAGAATGCGGAAACTGGTTCACGATTTCCTTGCAAAGCAGGGCTATACGGTGCTTGAGGCGGAAAACGGAGAAGAAGCGGTGGATATCTTCTTTTCCGACAAAGATATTAATTTAATTATCCTGGATGTTATGATGCCAAAAATGGACGGTTGGCAGGTATGTAAAGAAATCAGGCAGTATTCTAAAGTACCGATTATCATGTTAACAGCAAAGAGTGATGAACGTGATGAACTGATGGGGTTTGAACTTGGTGTGGATGAGTATATTTCCAAACCGTTTTCTCCGAAGATTCTGGTGGCAAGGGTAGAGGCAATTTTACGCCGCGCCAATGTAAACCAGGAAGAAGCATTGGAAATCGGAGGCATTTATATGGACAAGGCGGCCCATTCTGTAAAAATAGATGGTCAGCCGGTTGATTTAAGTGTAAAAGAATTCGAACTTTTAGAGTATTTCCTTACCAATAAGGGTGTGGCGTTATCCAGAGAGAAGATTCTGAATAATGTCTGGAATTACGACTATTTCGGAGATGCCAGAACCATTGATACCCATGTGAAAAAGCTTCGCAGTAAAATGGGTGAAAAGGGCGACTATATAAAAACAATCTGGGGTATGGGCTACAAATTTGAGCCGTAAGAGGTCTAATTGTTATGAAAAAGAAAATTTCATGGAGATTAAAAATGGTTCTGTTAATGCTTGCTTCGGTGGTGGGTGCCATTGCCGTGACCTGGGTGCTTAACAGAACCTTTTTGGAAGATTATTATTTATACAGTAAAATGGATATGCTGGATGAAGTATTCCATGCGGTACACGGAGTCATTGAACGTGCAGAGCAGGAAGCAGCTAAGCTAGAAGATTCTTCGGACGACCAGGAAGGTTTTCTGATGGATGAGTTCGGCAATATCGGGGAAGAAGAGGAACAGATACGCCTCATTCTGTCCGACATACAAAAGCTGGAACTGGATGTCCAGGCGCTTCAGAATGATGTGTCGATTTTGGTGGCGCAAAATTCCAATGCGGTGTATTTTTCCACCACCAGCAGTCCGGACACCATGAAATATATGTTGGACCGGCTTCTTCCCAACCTTTATCCGGGAAAGAAACCGGAATACAATTCCTACAAAAAAATTAAAAACGTAGATAATCTTTATGATTTGTACGAAAGCCATGATATCCGTACAAGATCAAATTTTTTGGAACTGGTGTGGAATGATGAGGATAATGATACTTATATTTTAATCCGTACCAGTGTGGAAAGTATTCAGGCAAACGTGGATATTGCCAATAAATTTCTGGCATATGCCGGTGTTTTAGTGGCATTTTTTGTTTCTATTGCGGTGTTTTTTGCTACAAAATCCTTTATCCGTCCCGTGGAGGAACTGTCAGGAATCGCAAAGCGCATGAGTGAATTGGATTTCAATGCGAAGTACAAGGTGGAGAGCAATGATGAAATCGGCGAGCTGGGAAGAAGTATCAATCTGTTATCGGAAAAGCTGGAGGATACCATTTCCGAACTGAAAAGTGCGAACAATCAGCTGCAGACCGACATTGAACAAAAGGTGCAGGTGGATGAGATGAGAAAGGAATTCCTGTCCAATGTTACCCACGAATTAAAAACTCCGATTGCATTGATTCAGGGATATGCCGAAGGTTTAAAGGATAATATTTCCGAGGATGCGGAAAGCAGGGAGTTTTACTGTGATGTCATTATGGATGAGGCATCTAAAATGAATAAGATGGTAAAGAAGCTTCTGACCTTAAATCAAATTGAATTTGGAAATGACATGGTGGAACTGGAGCGGTTTGATATAGTGACCCTAATCGGTTCGGTATTGGATAACTCTGATATTTTGTTAAAGCAGAAAGAAATACGGGTACAGTTTGAACATAATGGTCCGGTGGATGTTTGGGCAGATGAATATATGATGGAGGAAGTTATAACCAATTATCTTACCAATGCCATTTATCATGCGGCCAACGAAAAAGTAATCGATGTCCGGGTGCTCCGGGAAGGAGAACGGGTACGCGTATCGGTGTTTAACACAGGAGAACCTATTCCTCAGGAGGATATCGATAAAATCTGGATTAAGTTTTATAAGGTCGATAAGGCCAGAACAAGGGAATATGGCGGTAACGGTATCGGTTTATCCATTGTTAAGGCAATTATGGAATCCCATAACAAGCCATTTGGTGTAATTAATCATTCTAATGGTGTAGAATTTTGGTTTGAATTAGATGCGGGGATATAAAAAATAAGATAAACTTTTTGATAAATATTGCCGATATAATTAAAAAGTGATACAATGGTTGGGAGAGGTATGCCCTTTGCGTATACCATTATAAAGTAACAGGAGGAGTTTCTTGTGAAAAAAAGATTTTTATTGGTAGGGATTTCCTTGATGCTGTGCATGCTTGCCGGCTGTCTGGAAGCTACGCCTTTGACTGATGAAGAAATGGATGTGGTTGCGGAATATGCAGCATCCTTATTGTTGAAATATGATAAACGTTATGATACAGCGTTGTATTATGCAGAAGAAAGAGAAGTGCGTTTGACTCCTACGCCAACACCGGAACCTGCACCAAAGAATCCGACGGCAACACCGACACCGGTGGCAGAAAATAATAATCCTTCCGGTAACGGCTCAGGGGAAGAAGGTCCAAACACAACACCAATTCCTACACCGGCGCCGCTTTACAACCAGGAAGAAACTACCGGCCAGTTAACAAATCTGCTTGCGGTGGAGGGTATCAGTATTTCCTGCAACGGTTGTGAACTTATGGATTCTGTAGTTAGTAACAATTATTTCTCTCTACAGGCAAAGGAAGGCAGACAATATGCAGTGGTATCTTTTACATTAACAAACAGTTCCGACAAGGACGTTGTATTTGATGCCTCCGGCAAAGGTCTGGAATATTCTATTGATGTGAATACAAAGGATAAGTCCCGTGTTTCTCTTTCCTTACTGGAAAATGATTTGCAGTATATGGAAATTCCGGTTCCTGCCTTAGGAAGTGCAGAAGCAGTTCTTGTTTTTGAAATTGCAGATACAGAAATTAATACGTTGCACCTGATTATTGAAGATAAGGAAGATAACGCGGTTTTTGTTAAACTGCAATAAATATTTGAATTATTAGAAAATTAGTAATATA
>JAZNXI010000025.1:0-8154 GCA_045593825.1 Lachnospiraceae bacterium | reverse complement strand
CTTGTTAATGCACATTTAGGAGGAATCAATTATGGATCGTGCTTCTTTGAAAGCAATGGCGAAATCCCAAATCAAAGGTAATCTTGTAAATCTTCTGATCATTACTGTTCTGTATTTTCTGATTTCCCTGGCAGCAGGCGCTATCCCCTATGTAGGCTCCGTAGCCGGTTTTATACTCTCTGCTGGCTTCAGCCTGTCCATGGTTATGATCTTCCTTGGCCTGACTCAGGGAAATGGCGTCACCATTGGCGATATGTTCAAGGGCTTCAACGATCTATGGGCTGCCATTAAGCTGTATTTCCTGATGGGTCTGAAAATCGCCCTGTGGAGTATGCTGTTCATGATCCCCGGCATTGTTAAGAGCTTTTCTTACGCCATGGCCCCCTACATTCTGGCTGAGAATCCCGGCATGGGTGCCCGGGCTGCCATCAATCGCTCCAAGGAAATGATGGAAGGCCACAAGATGGAGCTGTTTATTCTGCAGTTTTCCTTCATTGGCTGGGCCATTGTATCTGTTTTCACTTTTGGTCTGCTTTTGATTTGGCTGGTTCCCTACATGGGCGCCGCTACCGCAAACTTCTATAACGCCATCAAGGGCTCCGGAAGCAGCGGCTCCACCGTAGAAGCCGCTGGTTACAGCGATGCTGACTTCAGCTTTGGCTCCGATGGCCCCGGCTTTGATTTCGACCACACCGACTTTGGCGCAGGCACCTCCGGTCCTGCTGCAGGTTCCCAGGGCGCCCCTGCCCAGGGCTCCGGCACTCAGGACTCCGGCGCTTCCGGTTTCAGTGCCGATGACATGGCTGCCATCGACAGCCTCACCGGAAAGTTCTGACGATCTGCATAAAGCATCAGCGCCCACCGTTTTCACGGTGGGCCACTTCCTTCTTATAATCCAAATGTACGGTACAACCACATTTTGCTATCTACACGCATATGCAGTATTCTAACCACATAAACTTCATCCTTTATTACTACATAATATATTTTGTAGTTCTTATAATAATCATTCCTAATACCTAATTCAGCAAGCTTTTCATCTTCATCCAGTTCATTTCTTTCCGGAAAATCACCTAATGAATTAATTTGCTTTCTGATACCTTCCACTGTATTAACAGCTGCTAATGGATTATTTAACTGATATGCAATGTAATCGCCGGCATTTTCTAAATCTTCTGCCGCCAAATCAGTAATTTCAATCCTATATTGCTTCATTCTTATACTTCTTTTCCAGCCTGTCGCATACAGAATCGAAATTTTGTGTTTTTCCTTCTTTAATCTGCTCTAATCCGGCAAGAACAAGATTCTGCACTTCTTTATTTTGCTCATCCAGTGCTTTTCTATAATCCTGCCTTAATGCTACTGCCATAAAATCATCCTTTCCTAAAATAGAATTACCTTTCTCGGCAATAAACTCGTCACAAATTAATTATAAACTACTTCTAGTGCAACATCAAGTAAAAATACTTTTGTTTTATCAGATAAAGGATTTCACCTACTCCCCTATCACCGCCTTAATTCTTCGTACCCCTGCCGAAGATGCCTCTTCCTTCTTAATCTTAAAGGAAACCAGTTCCCCAGTATTTTTCGCATGAGGACCACCGCAAATTTCCTTGGAATAACCCGGGATAGTATACACCTTTACAATTTCACCGTACTTGCCGGAAAATACGCCGATTGCTCCTTCTTCGTAAGCCCGCTCCGGTGACATTTCTTCCAGGATAACATCAATATTTTTTTGAATTGCCTCATTTACAATTTGCTTTACCTGTTCCAATTCTTCTTTCGTTACTTTCCTTCCAAAAGAGAAATCAAAGCGCAGACGCTCAGAAGTAATATTGCTGCCACGCTGGGAAACTTCATCACCAAGAACTTTGCGGAGTGCTCCGTTTAATAAATGGGTTGCAGTGTGGAGTCTTGCAGTCTGTTCATTGTTGTCTGCCAGTCCTCCGGCAAATTTTCCTGCAGCCCCCTGTCTGGACTTTTCCTGATGTTCTTCAAACTTTTGCTTAAAACCATCCATGTCTACCTTGCATCCCCGCTCGCCTGAAAGTTCTGCCGTAAATTCAATTGGAAAACCATAGGTGTCATACAGTTTAAATGCCAATTCTCCGCTGAGAATTTCGCCCTGTTTTACACTATCCAGATAGCGGTTTGCCTTTTTTAAGCCATCATCCAGAGTTTTAGAAAACAGCGTGTATTCTTTCTGTAATTGTTCCAAAATAAAGTCACGGTTATCAGAAAGCTCCGGATATACAGGACTATACTGGTCAATCAGTATTTCTGCCAGCTCACACAAATAATTGGAATTTATGTCAGCTTTCTTGAACAACCGGATAATTCTACGAATCAGTCTGCGCAAAATATACCCCTGCTCCGTATTGGACGGACTGATTTTCATCGGGTCGCCAAGGATAAAGGTGGATGTACGCATATGCTCACAGATAATTCTTTTTTCCCGTATAGAAAGCGTCTTTCCTTCTCCTTCCAGAATCTCCTCCAGTTTCCTCATAACCGGTTGAAACAGCTCCGTATCATATACATTGGTCTTGCCGTTAAAAATAGTAAGCACACGCTCTAACCCCATGCCGGTATCCACGTTTTTCTGCGCCAATTCGATAAAACTGCCGTCAGCCTGCTTATTAAACTGCATAAAAACATTGTTCCAGATTTCCACGTATTTTCCGCAGTGACAGGACGGTCCGCAGTTTGGTCCACACTTTGGTTTTCCCATGTCATAAAAGATTTCCGTATCCGGTCCGCAAGGTCCGGTCTGGCCTGCCGGTCCCCACCAGTTATCTTCTCTTCCGTAGCGGTAAATCTGCTCATCAGAAAGGCCGAGGCTCTTCCATATTTCAATTGCCTCTTCATCTGCAGGTACCAGTTCATCTCCCTCAAACACGGTTACTGCCAGACGCTCCACCGGAATATTCAAGTACTTTGCAAGAAACTCAAAGCTCATAGAAATTGATTCCTGCTTAAAGTAATCTCCCAGTGACCAGTTTCCCAGCATTTCAAAAAAGGTACAATGGGTATCATCTCCCACTTCGTCAATATCCTCAGTTCTTACGCACTTCTGTACATCAGTCAGACGTTTTCCTGCCGGATGCTTTTCGCCAAGCAAATACGGCACCAAGGGATGCATGCCTGCAGTGGTAAACAGGACTGTTGGATCGTTTTCCGGAAGAAGTGATACAGACGCGATTTCCTTGTGCCCCCTTTCTTTAAAAAAGTTCACATACATGGTTCTTAGTTCTTGTGCTGTCATAATAATTTTTCCTCCTTTTCTTTTTTTATCCAAAACAAAAATCGCCCTAAGTCGATATCACTATCAACCTAGGGCGAACTTACTTGTCCGTGTTACCACCTAATTTCAGATTTCTCTGCACTCTGCCAATACGGGATTTCTCCGATATTGCTTCCTACGTTAACGGGGGAACTCCGTTGAAGCCTACTAAGTCATCTGTTCGGTTCACAGCTCAGAGGCTGCTTCAGAATTAGTTCAATGAAGATTCGCACCAACCATCTTCTCTCTGGGAAATTCCTAATACTTACTATTCCTCGTCAAAGCCTTTTTGTTTTGAATTGTTTGAAAGTATAGCACCGTAATTTTTATTTGTCAAGTAACTTTCAAAAATATTCTATCAAAAGTCAAACAAATCTTTACTGCTTTTCCTCTTGCATTCTTGACTTTCCCGTTATATAATAGAAAAAATGCCTGAATGCGGACTTTAACCGCAAGGCGGAATGGGAGGAAAATTATGAGACATTTAATCAGTCCTGAAGACTTATCATTTGAAGAGTTAAACAATCTTCTCGATCTGGCAAATGATATTGCCCACGACCCTAAAAAGTATTCCAATTGTTGCCATGGCAAAAAAATAGCCACTTTATTTTATGAACCAAGTACTCGTACCCGTCTCAGTTTTGAAGCTGCAATGCTCAATATGGGAGGTAGTGTCCTTGGTTTTTCTTCTGCCGACTCCTCCTCTGCATCTAAGGGAGAAAGCGTTGCAGACACCATCCGCGTAGTTTCCTGCTATGCAGACATCTGCGCTATGCGTCATCCAAAGGAAGGTGCTCCTTACGTAGCTTCCATCAACTCCGGCATTCCGGTAATCAACGCAGGCGACGGCGGTCACAACCATCCAACCCAAACCCTCACCGACTTACTTACCATCAAGTCCTTAAAGGGCCATTTAGATAACATCACCATCGGTTGTTGCGGTGACTTAAAGTTCGGCCGTACCGTACACTCTCTCATCCACGCTATGGTACAGTTCCCTAACGTAAAGTTTGTGTTCATTGCACCGGACGAATTAAAGATTCCTACTTACCTTAAGGAAGAAGTGCTGGACCCGCACGGCATTGAATACAAGGAAGTCAAATCCTTAGAGGATGCTATGCCGGAGCTTGATGTTCTCTACATGACAAGAGTCCAGAAAGAACGCTTCTTCAACGAAGAAGACTATATCCGCTTAAAGGATACTTATATTTTAGATGCTGCAAAAATGAAGCTTGGCCGTGAGGACATGCTGGTGCTCCATCCACTGCCACGTGTAAACGAAATTTCCGTAGAAGTAGACAACGACCCACGTGCTGCATACTTCAAACAGGTACAATTTGGTGTATACGCAAGAATGGCACTCATTATGACACTGCTTGGCGTAGAAAAGCCGGAATAGGAGGAGAAACTCATGTTAAACATTGGTGGATTAAATGAAGGTATCGTTCTGGACCACATTCATGCCGGCGGTGCCATGGAAATTTACAACTACTTAAACTTAGAGAAGCTGGACTGCAGCGTTGCCATCATCAAGAACGCAAAGAGCAATAAGATGGGCCGCAAGGATATCATTAAAATTGACCAGCTCATTGATATCGATTTCAACATGCTGGCTGTATTAGAGCCAAACATGACCATTAACTACATCAAAAACGGTGAACGCGTCGAAAAGAAGCAGTTAGCTCTTCCGGAAAAGATTTATGGCATTATTAAGTGCAAAAATCCTCGTTGCATCACTTCTATTGAGCAGGAACTTCCGCACAGATTTAAATTAACCAATCGTGAAAAAGCAATTTACAGATGCGAGTACTGCGAACAATCTTTTAAGAATAAAAAATAATGAAAACCGTGGGGGTCTCCTATTATGTTAAAGACCCCCACGGTTTTATCATTTTTAAGCACAGGTAAGGAACTCGGCGCTTTTATTATTTTCTCTCCATCTTCTGCTCTTTTTTATGTTCATACATCTTCTGGTCTGCAACACGGAGGAAATAGTCTAAGGATTTGTCTTCGGTTGTTTCAGAACAGACACCAATGCTAAACATTAATTTATAATCTTTTGTATTGGTTGCATTAAACGCTTCTGCTTTTTTATTGATGGATGCAATGATTTCTTCTGCATGCTGCTTTTGTTCTCCACGGAAAAGAATAATAACAAACTCATCTCCACCGGTTCTTGCTGCAATATCACGTTTTGTAATGCTCGTCCGGATTATTTCACCTACTTTTTGCAAAGCAACATCTCCTTCTGCATGTCCATAGGTGTCATTAATTTCTTTAAATCGGCACATATCTATAGAAATAACCGTAAGCTCCGCCACTTTGGAAAACTCCATTACTTGATTCATCATAGCATAAAATCCGTTACGGTTTAGCACCCCTGTTAATGCATCCGTCCGATATACCTGCATTAACATCTTTTTTGAACGCTGCATATCTAACAGGAAACGCAAATGAAATACAAAACCGGAATAAGCGGTATACCAGAAATTCTCTGTATCCATGCTGATTACCGCATAAGCATTCGGGTCTTCCTGCATTGGAACAGCTACAACTAAAAGAGGATATTCCGCTTCCAATTGTGCTTCGATATCCGGCACAATAAATTCTTTATCAACATGTTCAATATAGTTAATCGCTACCGCTTTTTTGTCTTTTCTAAGATGAATCGCATTATATGCACCACTCATCTTCTTTACTTGATCTGTAATATTTGGATAATCAGCAATTAAAATCCGTTTTTCCGAGCAAAGCCAAAAGTCACGATAGTGCATGTATTTTAGCATATCCGGAATAATTTTTTGGATGATTTCCATTCCCTCACCTTCACCGTAGTTTGCAACCATACGGCCAAGATTAATCTGATATTCCATCTGCTCATTCATAGCAGACTTAATCTGAATAATTTTTTCAGCAGCATCCATAGGTTCCACACCTGTGCATCCACAAGATCCACCAATCTGTAAGGTATAGGCTGAAATCACATATTCTTTTTCACCGGGCACACATTCCGGACTATTAAGTATCTGAAATAGTGCATCCGCAAATGCAACACCATCATAAACACTGGTGAGCAACTGGGGTTGATGATATTTTCCTACCTCTACACCGTCAAAACCACTGACTGCCACCTCTTTAGGAACCCGGATACCTTTTTTGCCTAAATATCCGCATACCGTTAATGCCATAGTATCATTGGCACAAATAATTGCATCCGGAAGTTCTGCGTTCTCTTCCAACATTTTATCCATGGCCTGAACCGTCGGAACTTCCCAGAAGTGCCCATAATACACATCTTTAGGGTCGAATAAAATATTATTGTTTTTTAATACTTCTTTATATACCGCAAGACGCTCATCGGAAAAACTGTTATTTGGAGAGCCTGCCATAAACTTAATATTTCGATAGCCATGGAACTCAACCATATGTTTTACTACTTCTTTAAAAGCATTTTTATAGTCAAAAGATATATTGATGCAGCCCGGAACATAATGGTCTACCGCAATTACCGGAACATCAGCCTTGTTAGCTCTTTGAACAAAATCTTTTTGTCCTGCTTCTGACTTAAATGTTTCTGCCATTAAAACAATTGCATCAAACTTTTCTACCGGAATAATATCAAATATTTTTAATTCTCCCGCGTCTAAATCCGTTTTATAGAAATTTGTTACTGTAGAAAAAAACACCACCTTACAGTTATGTTTTTCACATTGTGCGGTAATAGTTTTAATTAATTCCTGTTGGTCCTCTAACGCAAAACGGGCATGAACGAACGCTATAACTTTATAGTCTTTGTTTTCAGAATATTTTTTACCCACTACACTTCTCCTCTGTTGTGCAAACCCAAATACCAATTACTTTCTAATGACTACCTTTCCATTGACCTCCATTACAGGATCATCCCAAATTACTTCCCCAATACTGTCTGCAATGATAGTTCCGGACTTTGGATTTTTAACGGAAATAATGTGACCCGTTACGTCTGCTTCCACGTCGGAATACTCGAAAGAAAGGTCCGTCTCTTCCATGGTACAATTAATCAGCTTTAAGTCCTTGCAATAGCAAAGAGGCTGTGTGCCAATAATTTTGCAGTTAATAAGGGTTAATCCTTCTGCAAACCAGGCAAGGTATTCGCCCTTTAAGACAGAATCCTTTACGGTAATATTTTTGCCGTGCCAGAAGGCATCCTTGGTGTCTAAATACGAATTAGTAATGGTCATATTCTCCACATACTGGAAAGAATATTTTCCTTTCATCTTCAGTTCGTCGATGGTAACGTCCTTACACTCAAACAGGAAATACTCAGACTCCATTTCAGAACGCTTGATTTCAAGCCCTCTGGTACGCCAGCCAAACTCCGGAGACTTAGCCGTACTATTTTCAATACGGATATTTTCACACTCACGAAGTGCTTTAATTCCACCCATTTTTGTGTTTTTTATAACACCGTCATAAGAATACCAGATAGCAGCTCTGGTAAACTCATCCATCGTTACGTTATCGAGTTCAAAGCCTCTGCCATGCCATAACGGATAACGCAAGGAAAAATCACAATTCTTTACTAAAATATTTCTGGTTTCTTTTAAAACAGATTCTCCGTCTGCCGGACCGGCAAAGGTACAATTTAAAACCTCTGTATTTTTTATATTATATAAGGCGCGTTCTTCATCAAAAGTAAGCCCCTGTATCAAATGTTCCATAAGACTCTCCTATTCTTTCTCTTAAAGTATATTTATATGATTTTACCATATTATTCTGTTCATAACAAGCACAAAATACAGAAAGAGCAGGTCTTACAACCTGCTCTAAATGTGTTTGTGTTTGTGGGTTTTTTCTTAAATTATTTGTACTGCTAACTACTTTCTTAA